>CAYMQR010000032.1:0-18493 GCA_964392195.1 uncultured bacterium
TCGAGGCGGTGAACCTGGTGGGTATCGCGGCGCTGTGGAAGCGCATGCTCGCGATGCGCTCGGAGGCGGTGCACCTCGAGCGCGACCTGGCCCGCGCCCAGGAGGAGACGAAACGCTGGCGCGCCGAGGCGCACACGTTTCTCCAGGGCCTCGGCGAGGCGATCGACCGGCAGTTCGAGCGCTGGAACCTGACCGCCGCGGAGCGCGAGATCGGGCTCCTGCTCCTCAAGGGGTTGAGCCACAAGGAGATCGCGAACATCCGCAAGACCAACGAGCAGACCGTCCGGCAGCAGTCGCTCTCGCTCTACCGCAAGGCGGGCCTGAGCGGCCGCAACGACCTCTCGGCGTTCTTCCTGGAGGACCTGCTCCTGCCTACCACCCCGGGCGAGCCGTCCGAGCGGAGCCCGTGAGTGGCCGAGCGCAGCGGTCTGCCCGCGTACACGCTGGATGACGCCAAGCGTCTCGCCGGTGAGGTCGAGATGCTGCGCCGGGTGGGCGCGCTCATCGCCCGCCTGGAGGTGGACGAGGCCGAGCTGTTCCGCGACCTGGTCGCCGTGGTCCGGTCGCGGTTCCGGGCCGACCGCGTCACGCTGATCCTCGCCGAGCCCGAGTCGAGCGAGCTGCTCGTCATCGACGGCGACCGCCTCGGCACCGGCGGCCAGCTCCCGGTCGCGCGGGTGCGCGCGGAGGACTCGCCGTTCGCGCAGGTGGTGCGCGGCAAGCGCTCGCTCCTGGTGTCGAACCGCAGCGACCTCGATCCGCTCCAGCCGATCGCCCGCTACCTCAAGGAGGAAGGCTCCAAGAGCGCGGTCGCGGTGCCGCTCATCGCCGGACGAGCGGCGATCGGCGCGCTCACGCTCTCGGGCACCGTGGCGCTCGCCTACCAGACCGACGACGTGCCCACGCTCGAGCTGCTCGGCACGCTGATGGGCACGGTGGTCGAGAACGTGCGCTTGTTCGCGCGGGTGTCGAACGCGCGGCGCGAGACCCAGGCGGTGTTCGACCACTTCGACGAGCCGATCGCGGTGGTCGACCCGCGCGGGCGCGTGATCCGCGTGAACCGCGCCATGCGCGACCTCGTGGGCGGCGACTACACGGACATCCTGGGCCGCTCCTGCACCGACGTGCTGGCGCAGACCGAGCTGCGCGGCGGCGCGTGCGCCCACGAGCCGGTGATCCGCACCGGCAAGGCGTCGGTGCGCGAGATCGCGCTCGAGGACGGCACGGTGCTCGAGGTGCGGATCGCGCCGCTCGAGACCCGCGACGGCAAGGTCGAGAAGGTCGTCCACGTGGTCCGCAACCTCACGCGCGACCGTGCCGCCGTCACCGAGGCGCTGCGGCTGCGCGCGGCGCTCGACGAGGTCCGCGACGGCGTGGTCTTCGTCGGCACGGACGGAGTGATCCGCGCCGCCAACGTCGCGATGGCGCGGCTCCTCGACGTGCTGATCGGCGAGCTGATCGGGAAGCCGCTCGCGGACTTCCTCGGCGGTCTCGGCGACGTCGACGCGGCGGCGAAGCTCACGGCGCTCGACGCGGGCGGTGAGCCGCCGAGCTGGGACGGCACGCTCGCGGACGTCGGCGGTGTGGCGATCGAGTACACGGTGCGGCCGCTCGAGGCGAACGACCGCCTCGACGGGCTGATCGTCGTGTTCCGTCCGGCCGCGGCCGAGGCGGCGGCCGGCGACCTGGTCTGAGCCGAGCCGGCGAGGGACGATGAGCGTGCGCGTGGTCCCGCGACGGCGTGTTCTCCACGGTGCGCTCGCCGCGCTCGCCGGCCTGGTGGTGGCCTGCGACTCGGGCGGGGGCTCGGGTTCGGCGAGCGTCGCGGACGCGCGTGCGCTCCACGAGCGCCTGTTCGTGATGGACATGCACCTCGACTCCATCCTCTTCACCACGCTCTACGGCACCGACTTCTCCCAGCCGCACCCCCCACCGCAGGGCGCCGAGTACTTCTTCAAGCCGCAGGCCGACCTGCCCGGGCTGATCGAGGGCGGTACGGACGCGGTGTGGCTCGGCATCGTGGTGTTCCCGCTCTGCGAGCCGCAGCACTGCGTCGACGACGCGCGCAACACCATGCGCACCGCGCGCCGCGTGATCGCCGACAACGGCGAGCGCATGCAGCTCGCGCTCACCAGCGCCGACATCGAGCGCATCTACGCGAACGGCAAGATGCCGGCGCTGATGGGGCTGGAGGGCGCGCACGGCGTGGGACCCGACGCGTCGAACGTGAACACCCTCTACGAGGAAGGGCTGCGCTACATCGGCCTCGCCCACTTCACGCCCAACGGCTACGCGAGCACCAACCTGCTCGCGTCGCTGCCGAACGGCGGCCTCACCGACGAGGGGCGCGAGCTGATCCAGCGCATGAACCGGCTGGGCATGATCGTGGACCTGGCTCACACCCACCCGGACTCGATCCGCGACGCGCTAGCCATCAGCGCGGCGCCGATGATCGTCAGCCACACCGGCGTGCGCGGCGTCTACGACATCTTCCGCAACCTCTCAGACGACGACATGAAGGCGATCGCCGGGAAGGGGGGCGTGATCGGGATCTTCTTCGCGAGCCTGTGGCTCGCGCCCGGCAACGAGTCGACCGTCGACACCGTGATCGACCACATCGACCACGTGGTGAAGACCGTCGGCATCGACCACGTCGCCATCGGCTCGGACTTCGACGGCTTCGTGAAGCTCCCCGACGACCTGCCGAGCGCGAAGTCGCTGCCCACGCTCACCGAGCGCCTGGTGGCGCGCGGCTACGGGGAAAAGCAGCTCGCCAAGCTCTACGGCCAGAACATGCTGCGGGTGTTCCGCGAGGTCGAGCAGACGGCCGCCCGGCTGCGCGGTTCGTGACGAAGATCGTGGACGGGCCTTCGGGCCCCGCCTAGTATTTTCCCCATAGAGAACAACCGCAGTTGATTTGGGGGGCAGGCCATGCGCTTCGGGCCGATCCGGGGTCGTGTCTCTTTCGCGTCCCTTTGTGGGGTAGCGCTTCACGCCGCGGCGCTCGCGGGGTGCGCCACCGGCACCAACCGGATGAGCCTGCAGTCGCAGGGGCCGCAGACCGACGGCGACAGCGCGAGCCCGTCGCTGAGCGCGGACGGCCGCTATCTCGTCTATTCCAGCGCGGCCTCGAACGTGGTCGCGCAGGACCAGGACGGCTTCACCCGGGACGTCTTCCTCGCCGATCTCCAGGCCGGCACGACGGTGCTGGTGAGCGCGGGGCTCGACGCGCACGCGGCCTCGGGCGCGAGCTTCATGCCGGTGATCAGTGGCGACGGCAGCACCGTCGCGTTCGTGAGCTACGCCGACAACCTCATCGTCGACGACCTCAACCACCAGCCCGACGTGTTCGTGTGGACCCGAGCCACGAAGACGATCACGCGCGTGAGCGTCGCGACCGAAGGCACCCCGGGCGACGGCCCGAGCGGCTTCGCGTTCGGCGCGTTCCCGTCGTCGCTCGCGATCAGCTCCACCGGCCGCTTCGTCGCGTTCACCTCGTGGGCGACCTCGCTGGTGGCCGGCGACTCGAACAACCAACCCGACGTGTTCGTCCGCGACGTGGAAGCCGGCACGACGACCCGCGTCAGCGTGACCTCGGCCGGCACGCAGGCCACCGGCGGCAGCTACGGCGCGGCGCTGAGCGGCGACGGCGCGCTCGTGGCGTTCTCGTCGGTGGCGAGCAACCTCGTCGCCGGCGACACCAACAACGTCTCGGACGTGTTCGTGCGCGATCTGGTCGCGGGCACCACCACGCGCGTCAGCCTCACGGCCGCGGGCACGCAGGCGAGCGGCGCGAGCGGCGTCGGCTCGTTCGCCTACGGGGCCTCGCTGGCGATGACTCCCGACGGCCACTACCTGGTGTTCCGCTCGGACGCCAACAGCCTCGTCGCCGGTGACACCAACAACCAGCCCGATCTCTTCGTCCGTGATCTGGTCGCGGGCAGCAACGAGCGCGTGAACGTCGCCACCAGCGGCGCGCAGGGCAACGCCGCCGCGTACGGGCCGGTCATCTCGGCGGACGGCCGCTACGTGGCGTTCACCTCGCTCGCCTCGTCGCTCACCACCGGCGACACCAACGGCAAGGAGGACGTCTTCGTCCGCGACCGCGGCACCACCCAGACCGTGCGCGTGAGCGTCGCCACCGACGGCTCACCCGGCAACGCCGCGAGCGGTCTCAACCCCCAGGAGGGCGTGGGCGTGGCGATGGACGCGAGCGGCGCGCGGGTGGCGTTCGTGTCCAAGGCCAGCAACCTGCTCGAGCCCGACGGCAACGGTTCGATCGCCGACGTGTTCGTGAGCGACTGGTCGGCCGCGACGCCGATCGCGCTCGCCAGCAAGGCGAACCAGGACGGGCAGGGCAACGGCATCAGCGCCGCGATCGCGGCCAGCGCGGACGTCGCGGTGATCGCGTTCGCGTCGCTGGCGAGCAACCTCGTCGCGAACGACGGGAACGGCACCGAGGCCGACGTGTTCGTGCGCGAGCGCGCCACGCGCAGCACCCGCCTCGTCAGCGTCGCCGCCGACGGCACCCCGGCCAACGCGGCGAGCGGCCTGGTCTACTCGAAGAACGACCTCGCGATGACCCCGGACGGCCGGTACGTGGCGTTCGCGTCGATCGCCACCAACCTCACCAGCGCGGATACCCGCGGCTGGACGCAGATCTACGTTCGCGACCTCGTCGCCGGCACCACCACGCTGGTGAGCAGCGAGCCGGGTGGTGCGGGTGGGAACGGTGACAGCATCTCGCCCGTGATCAGCGACGACGGCCGCCTCGTCGCGTTCGCGTCGCTGGCCGCCGACCTCGTCGCGAGCGACGGCAACGGGACCTGCGACGTCTTCGTCCGCGACCGCACGCTCGGAGTCACCACCCGGGCCAGCGTGACGTCGGCGGGCGCGGAGGCGCACGGCTGCAGCGGCTTCTTCACCGGCACCCGCGACCTGTCGATGAGCGCGGACGGCCGCTACGTCGCCTTCGCCTCGCCCGCGCCGGATCTGGTCGATGGCGACGGCAACGGACGGTGGGACGTGTTCGTCCACGACCGCGAGAATGGCGCGACGGTGCGCGCGAGCGTCGGGCCGAACGGCGAGGGCCACGGCGACAGCCTCGGCCCCGCGCTCAGCCCGGACGGCCGCTACGTCGCGTTCAGCTCGACCTCCACCGACCTGTTGCCGGCCGCCGCCACCGGCCAGGCCCAGGTGTTCGTGCGCGACCTCGAAGGTGCGACCACCACGCTCGAGAGCGTGGGTGCGGGCGGCCTACCGGGCGACTTCGCGAGCTTCGCCTCGGCGGTGTCGAACGGCGGAACCAAGGTGGTGTTCACCTCGTTCGCCGACGACCTCTTCGTCGGCGACGTGAACTCGGCCGCGGACGTGTTCGTGCGCGACCGCACGGCGGGCACGACCCAGCTCGTGTCGCTCTCGAACGGCTCGCTGACCGCCAACGCCGCGAGCGGCACGTGCTACCCGGGCACCGGCGCCGGCATCGGCGTCACGGCCTCCGGGCGCTACGTCGTGTTCGACTCGGAATCCACCGACATGGTGGCGCGGGACACCAACGGGACGGCGGACGTCTACCTCCGCGACCTGACCGTCGCGCCACCCGCGCCGGCGCCGGTGTCGTGAGGGGCCGCGGCCGCGAAGGATCGCGGCCCTCCACCCGATGGGCCGACCTGGAGGGCTGCGGTCCCTCGCAGCCCCCTCAGCGCCGCAGCGCGCCGGTGCCGCCGTAGGTGTCGATCAGCTCGGGGGAGATCCGCCGGGTGCGGGCGACCTCGCTCAGCACCGTCGCGGCCTCGGTGGGCGTGCGCGCGAAGCTCTGGCGATCGACGGTGTAGAGGCCGAAGCGGACGGCGAACCCCTGCGCCCACTCGAAGTTGTCGATCAGCGACCAGTGGAAGTAGCCGCGCAGGTCGATGCCGGCGTCGAGGATCCCGCGCACCACCACCAGGTGGCGCACCAGGCTCTGGGCGCGCAGGTTGCCGCCGATCGCGAAGTCCTTCTCGCGCACGCCGTAGCCGTTCTCGGTGATGAGCAGCGGCGTCTCGGGGAACCGCGACGCCCACAGCCTCGTCACGTCGAGGAGGGCCTCCGGGTCGTGGACCCCGCCCCAGTGATACGGTCCGGGGCCGGTGTAATTGGGGATCGGGAAGTCGGGGTAGGGCGCCCGAGGGCAGCCGATGAGATCGAGGAGCAGCGGGCCGAGCGGACCCACGAAGGTGGCGATCTCGTCCTGGCACGGCACCGAGTTGAGCGGGTACTCGCCGAGGAAGGGCAGCACCTTGGCGTCGCGGTAGTACTGGAGGCCGAGCCAGTCGAGCTTGTTCGCGTAGGCCGGGCGGTCCTCGTCGAGGACACCGTCGAGGTCGCGATCGAGGCCGCCGGCGACCACTCCGTTGACGAACGAGTAGTCGGGCGCGCCCGAGGCCTCGGCCGCGGCCACGTGCGCGGGGTTGGTCGGATCGACCGGCTGGTAGGCCGTGGTGGCGATGGTGAGGCCGATCCGCGCCGCTTCACCGTCGCCGTCGACGTCCACCCCGTCGCTGGCGCGGATCGCGTCGTAGCACTGGGCGTGGCCGCTCAGGTACTGGTCGAGCACCTTCGAGAACGAGCGGCTGATGTCCCCCGGCAGGGGCGCGAAGAGCCCGGGTGGGAAGCTGCCGCCCGTGTAGCCGCTCAGGAAGTAGACGTTGGGCTCGTTGAAGGTCGCCCACCAGTCCACCCGATCGCCGAACTCCTGTGCCATGCGCGCGCAGAACCTCGCGAACTGGGCGGGCACCTCCGGGTTCGACCAGCCGCACAGGTTGGTGTCGCTCGGGCCGCCCGCGCAGTCGAGATCGCTCAGGTCGTAGACCCATATCGGGTTGGCGAAGTGGTGGAGCGTCACGTAGGGGACCAGCCCGTGGCCGCGGACCGAGTCGAGGACCGCGTGGTAGTGGGCGATCTCGCCCTCGTCGAAGATGCCCTTGCGGGGCATCACGCGGCTCCACTCGATCGAGAACCGGTAGGCGTCGAGGCCCATGTCCTCGACGAGCCGATGGTCGGTGTCGAAGAGCTCGTAGCTGTTGGCGGCGGCGCCGGCGGGCTCGGCGGTCTTGCCCTCGAACGCCGGCAGCGTCGTGAACTGGTACCAGTCGGTGTTCGTGAGCCCGCCCTCGACCTGCTGCGCCGCCGTGGCCGCGCCGAGGACGAAGCGCTTCGGGAGGCGGAGCGAGCCGTCGGACGCGCCGTTCCCCGATCCCCCGCAGCCGAGCGCCAGCGCGGCGGTCAAGCACACCGCGCGTGTCATCCCCCGGCTCACCTGCGAGGTCATCGGCGCATGCGAAAAGTCACCGTGGCGGGCCGCCCCGATGGGTAGACTCGAAGCACGCGGATCGTACCATCCGTCCGCGCCACGGGTGAGAGCCATGTCCGAGAACGCTGTCTCGCGACCCGACAAGATGCATCGTGGCACGCTCGAGCTGCAGGCGCGTTTCGGCACCGCCGAGCTCGGCTCGCGGGTCGCCCGGAGTGTCCAGCCGCGGCTCGATGCTCGCGAGATGGAGCTGGTGCGGAACCAGGAGTGGTTCTTCTGGGCCACCGCGGACGAGACCGGGCGCCCCGACTGCGCGTTCCGCTCCGGCCCGCGCGGGTTCGTGAAGGTGATCGACGAGCGCACGCTCGCGTTCGAGGACTACGACGGCAACGGCGCCTTCATGAGCCTCGGCAACCTGATGGTGAATCCGTCGGTGGCGCTGCTGTTCGTGGACTTCGAGCACGCCAAGCGGCTGCGCGTGGGTGGCACCGCCGAGCTCCTCGATGCGGCGGACGCCGCCGCGATCGTGGCGGGCGCGAAGCGCGTGGTGCGGATCCACGTCACGCACGCCCACGCCAACTGCCCGCGCCACGTCCCCTACCTCGTGAAGGGGATCGTGCCGACCACCCTGCCGGCTCGGATCAACTGCTGGATCCGCAAGAACCTCGGCCGCTCGGCGACCGTGCGGCGCGTCTACGACTGGGTGCAAGAGCACATGTGAGCCAAGCCGGAACCTCGTAGGTGCCCGAAATCGTTCCGTTGCCCGCGCCGCGTCCGGTACCAACCACGACCCGCCTCATTTCGTTTCCCGAACGCCTCGGAAACGGGCACTCTAGGGGACCCCGCCAGGGTCCCTCCCGTACCCCGTTTCCCGGGTCCGACGAACGCCTCACGGGGCGCCTCGGGCGCGAGCAAGCGAGAGCTTCGTGAAAGTCTTTCTCGTCTACGTCCGCGACGAAAACTACTACCGCCTCCTCCCCGACCGCCTGCGGCGGCCGCACTTCGAAGACCGTCTGCCCGTGATGGCGTTCCCGCCGCTCGGGATCCAGACCCTCGCCCCGGTGCTCCGCGAACGCGGCCACGAGGTGCGGCTCTTCGACACCTGCCACCCGCAGATGAAGCCCGCGCACATCGCGCGCGCGGTGCAGGACGAGCGGCCCGACCTGGTGGGCCTGTCGTTCCTCTCCACCACGTCGTATCCGGCCACCAAGGCGATGGCGAAGACGCTCAAGACCGCGTCGCCGTCGACGCCGATCATCCTGGGCGGACCGTTCGCGTCGATCAACCCGCGGCAGATCCTCCAGGACTGCATCCACGCGGACCTGGTGGGCGAGGGCGAAGGCGAGGAGCTGCTGCCCGCCTTCCTCGCCAACATGGACCGCCCCGGCGAGGTGCCGAGCCTGTCGTGGCGGCGCGGGGACGAGATCGTCACGAACCAGGACGGTCCGATCCTGCGCGACCTCGACAAGTATCCGTACCCCGATCGCGAGAGCCTGCCGATCGAATACATCGAGTCGATGCCGCTCGACGTGCCGGCGGTGCTGTCGCTCGACCGCTTCTGCACCATGCAGACCTCGCGCGGCTGTCCGTACCCCTGCATTTACTGCGACATCCCGGCGCTCGCCGACGGCAAGTGGCGCTCACGCTCGCCCGAGCACGTGCTCGGCGAGATGCAGATGCTCAACGACCGCGGCTACCGGTCCGTGTACCTCACCGACGACCATTTCCTGCTCAAGAGGAAGCGCATCGAGGCGATCTGCCAGGGCATGATCGACCGCAAGCTCGAGCTCCGCTGGGGCTGCGAGGGACGCGTCGACTCCATGGCGATCAACGAGTTCCCGATCATGGCGAAGGCCAAGTGCTCGATGCTCGCGTTCGGCGTCGAGGCCGGCACCCAGAAGGTCCTCGACCGGCTCAAGAAGGGCCAGCGGCTCGAGCAGATCGAGCTCGCGGTGCGCAAGGCCAAGGAGGCTGGCATCGCCAGCGCCCACGGCTTCTTCCTGATCGGCGCGCCCGACGAGACCGCCGACGACGTGCTGGAGAGCTTCCGCTTCGCGGCGCGCCTCGAGCTCGACACCTTCGGCTTCAACCGGCTGTGCGCCTACCGCGGCACGCCGCTGTGGCAGGAGTACGTCGAGAAGGGCGTGATCGACGACGAGCGCGACTGGCAGAAGTGGTTCAAGTGCTCCGACATCGACCCCACGATCCTGCCGAGCGAGGAGCTCAACCGGCTGCGCATGAAGGGCTACGGGCTGCTCTTCTGGCACCGCATCACGCGCCGGCCGATCCGCACCGCCAAGCTGCTCCGCAACTTCGGCCGCTACATGCGCAAGCGCGACATCCTGAGCCTGCTCGCGAGCCCGTTCCGCCGCCGCGCGCTCACCAAGGCACCCGACCTGCCCGTGAAGATGATGGCCGCGGGCCTGACCGCGCCGATTCGCGAGCCGCTCGCCGCCGCGGCGTGAGGGGCGCGCCGGGCCGCCCGGCGCTCGTGCCCTCTCGGCGATCCGATGTCGTCGACGTCCGCGTCGCTTCGCCCGGTCATCGCGCTGCGCGTCGCGGCCGTGGTGACGGTCGTGGCGATGCTGGTGATCGCCCAGCGCACCGGCATCCTCGGCCGCTTCGCCGATCCGGCCGGGGCGCGCCAGGCGCTCATCGACCTCGGACCGTGGGGCTACGTGGCGTTCGTCGCCGCGTACGCGCTGCTCCAGCCGTTCGCGCTGCCGGGCTCGGTGTTCGTGTTCGCGGCGCCGCTGGTGTGGCCGTGGCCGATCGCCTTCGCCCTGTCCATGACCGGCACCATGGCGGCGAGCGTGGTGGGGTTCTCGTTCGCCCGGTTCGTGGCGCGCGACCTGCTCGCGCCGCGGATCCCGGAGCGGCTCAGGCGCTACGACGACGACCTCGCCCGGCACGCGTTCCGGACGGTGTTCTGGCTACGGTTGGTGCTGTGGATGCCCCAGGTGCTGCACGCGTTCCTGGGGGTGTCGAGGGTGCCGTTCTGGACCCACTTCTGGGCGTCGCTGCTGGGCTACGCGCTGCCGCTGCTGGTGGTGAGCTACTTCGGCCAGCGGATCGTCGACCTCGCCCGAACGGCGTCGCCGTCGACGTGGATCGCCCTCGCGGTGGCGGTGATCGCGCTGGGCGCGGTCTGGATGGCGTGGCGCCGCCGCCGGGCGGTCCCGGGCGGCGGCCAGAGCATTTCCCGGAGTTGAGCCTGCACCGGGTCTGGACGGATCAGGTTCCCGTCGCGGCCGGGGCCTCTTCGCGGCCCTTCACGCCGTATTCGCGGTAGCCGTCGGCGCGGATCTCGCGCAGGTAGTAGCGGCTGGCCGGGATGTGCGCCCACTCGCTGGTGAGGCGCGCCGCGTACTTGTCGCGGTCGAACTTGTCGAACGCGACCTGGTCCTCGTAGTCGCCGGTCTCGAGCCAGGTGCGGTGCTTGAGCTTCTCGGAGAGGCCGATCCTGGAGATCGCCTCGGCGGCGCCCGGCACGATCGTGCCCGAGTACACCACCATGGTGTTGCCGCTGCCGTAGGACGCGAACAGGATCCGCTTGCCCTCGAGCTCGTCGCCGATCCGCTTGAGCTCGCTCTCGAGCAGGTTCGCGAGGCACAGGTAGAGCGAGCAGGTGTAGAGGTTGCCGGCGAGCGACGTGCCCATCAGCGACTCGGGCAAGCGCAGCCGCGCGCTCTCCGCCTCGGCCTCTTCGCGGGAGATGTGGCGCGCCTTGGCGAGCAGGTCGGTGAGCGCCTCGACCGGCATCTGCCGGAACGGCGCGTGGAGCAGCACGTAGTCGAAGTTGTCGAGGAAGTGCTTGCCGGGCGGCACCTCGATGAGGCCGCTGCGCAGCGCCTTGTCCTTGAAGCTCTGGTACGCGCCGAGGAGCGCGTCCTTGTAGCACTGCACCGAGAACTTGCCGCGCGCCTTGGCGACGGTCGAGCCGATGTTGCGGAAGAAGTCGTCGACGCTCTGGCTGTTGTAGCCGACCACGCCGAGGTCGAGGCGGATCAGCTTGGGGTCGGTCTCGACGAGCAGGCTGACCGCGCCCGCGCCCTGCGTGAACTCGGCGGTCGAGACCAGGTCGTAGCGCGAGGTGTCACCCATGGTGACGATCGCCGGCGCGGCGAGGCCGCGCAGCGAGTCGATGGCGATCTGGCTCATCGCGCCCAGCAGCCCGTAGGTGCCGCCGGCGCACGCGTGCTTCACCTCGTAGATGCTGGTGTCGGGACCGATGCGGATGCCGTCCTGCTCGAGCAGGCCCTGCGCGAAGCTCGAGAGCGGCTTGGCGTGGTCCATGGCGGTCTCGGTGCCGCACACGAACTGGCTCACCTTGGTGGCGTCGACGCCGGTGGTCTTGATCAGGTCGCGGACCGACTCGGCGATCATCGTCACCGTGTCCTCCCAGACCTCGGGGATGCGCATCTCTTCCTGGCCGGTGTAGCGAAGGGACTTCACGAAGTCCCGCGAGTCACCGTCGGGCCTGAGCGCGTTGCGCTCCTCGGCGAGCGGCTTGAGCTTCACGGCCGGCTCGGGGAGGTACACCGAGAGGCCGCTGATACCGATCGAAGGAACCAGGCTCTCGCCCGCTCGTTTCTTGCCGTCGTTCGTCATGCCGTTCGTCCTTTCTGGTTGCGGCGGAGTGTCGGGGAGGCACCCACCCCTGTCAAGATGACGCAGTGAGTCAACGCAAACCTCCGGCGCTGCCGGCGGCGTGTGTTTGCCCGCGGATCTTGGACGTTTCGTGCAGGGCCAAGCGAGTGTCCGCGAATCGGATCGGCTTCGTGGCGTGCGGGCGCCCCGGGCGAGGATTCCCTCTCACCTCGTCCCGGCCGGCGCCGGCCCGAGGCAGCTCGCGCCGTAGTCGCGCAGGCCCACGTGCCCCCACGCGACCTCGGTCACGTGGGGCGCGACGACACGCTTCAGGAACTCCGCGTCCGCGATCAGCAGCGCGGTGGCGAGCACGCTGCCCGCCACCACCTTGGTCATCGACAGGTCGTCGCCGGGGCGCTCGTCGAGCGTCACCCAGAACGGCATCGCGAGCGCCAGCCAGGTGCCGTACGCGACCGTGCCGAAGGTGAGCGCCATCGCCGGGTGGTCGAAGCAGTAGAGCGTCTTCATCCACGGGTTGGCGTTGAGCACGCTCTCCACGCCGGCGATGACCACCGGCACCAGGAACGCGCACGCCCAGCCCTTCACGCGTGACCTCGGCAGGATCCGGTCGCGCACCAGCCGCCACCCCAGACACGCGAGCACCGAGTAGGTGGCGAAGTACGTGATCGTCATGAAGGTCAGGAACACCGGCACGCCGTTCAGGTTGAAGCGGGTGTCGAAGCCGTAGTGGGCGTGCAGCGCCTCGTAGAAGAACGAGGTGCCGAAGGTGTTGGCGAGGAACGAGTAGATCGCGAGCCACACCAGGATCTTGGTGGCGTAGCGGCGATGGAGCGGCTTGGCCTTCTCCTCGGCGGGCGCGAACACGTAGGCGCCCACCGCGGTGCCGGCGCTGAGCAGCAGCGCGAACGCCATCAGCCGGACGTCGCCCCAGCGGTTCGCGACCCCGGTCAGCATCACCGCGCCGGCGAGCGCGCCCCACACCGGCGTGTAGGCGAGGAAGAAGCGCTCGGCGGCGCGCTTGCCCGGATGGGCCGCGAAGAGCGAGGGCGGGCTCGAGGGAGTCATCTCGGGGGCGATCCTCCGCGCGCGATGCTACCTCTCGCGTCGCGCTGGTCCCACCCTCTTTTGTCCTCGATCGTCCGCGCGGCGCTCGACGATCGTGCGCGCCCGGGCTTCACGAGCCCGTCGGTCGAAGCAACCGAGCCGATCGCTCAGTCGGTGGCGAGCAGCCAGGGATCGACGAGCACGCCCTCGGGCGGCGCTCGGAAGGCCTGTGCGGGGCTGCCCGGGCCGGCGCCCGGCGCGACCCAGTGCGCAGGGACGTTGCCGAAGACACGAGCGGGTGGCTGCAGCGGCTGGCGGCGCGGATCGAGCTCGGCCGGGGTGTTCGGGTCGAGGACGAGCGCCTCGATCGACAGGCCACCCTGACCGCGCGCGTGATGGCAGCCGAGGCAGAACGCATTCGACGTGGAGTCGGGGCGTGGCACGCCGGCGCGCAGCGGGCCCTCGGGGAAGTTGATCGCTTCGCGGACGCCGTTCGTGCCCGGCGGGAGGTTGCGGAGGTTCGCCGCGTAGTCGGTCGAGTAGTCGTGGAAGCACGCGTAGCTCGCGCCGCCGCCTTCGCCACCGGACGCCAGCGCGACCTCGGCGTGGGCCCACGCCGGATAGCGACCGGCGATCTCGCGCCAGCCGTCGTGGCCATCGACGCGCACGACGGTGCCGAAGGCGTGGTTGCAGGCGACCTCGGGGTTCACGGCGTGCGCGAGCACCTTGAGCTCGTCGATCCAGCCCTCGAAGCCCCCGCGCTCGGAGCCGGAGAAGCCGAGCGTGAGCGCGCCGGGGGCCATCGTGAAGAGCGGCGTGCCCGCCTCGAAGCGGTCGAGCGGGTAGCCGTCGTGGAGCAGGGTCACCTGGCGGTTTCCGCGCGTGAGGCGCAGGGCGAGGTGGAACCAGCCCGAGCCGGGCTCGCCGGTGGGCAGCTCGACCTCGTGCACGGTCTCGTCGCCCACCAGGTACTGCACGGTGCGGCCGGCGAGGGCGATCTCGGTGCCGTCCGGGAAGCGCGCGACGGTGCGCGGCGCGTCGTCGGGCGCGCGCGAATCGAGGTGGATGGCGACGAACCACTCGGCCTCGTCGATGGCGCGCGTCTGCGCGGGGACGTGGTACGTGACGGTGTCGTGCCCGTCGAGCCAGAAGCCCTTGCCCTTGATGCCGCCGATCGCCGTCGGCTCGACGCGCCCCGTGCCGGCGGCGACGAGCCCGTAGGCCGGCACGTTCCAGCCGAGCGAGGTCGCGGCGTTCTGGAGATGGACCTCCTCGACCGCGTCAGGCACGAGGACGTAGAGCTCCTCGAGCAGGCGGATCGGAGCGAGCAGGACGCGCACCTGGCCGTTCCAGTACTTCGGGATGCTGTAGGTGGCGCCACTCGGGTCGCGCAGTTGCGTGATCGACCCCTGCATGTTCGAGACGATGAAGGCGTTCGGGTCGACGTAATCGTCGAAGACGATCTCGTCGGTGCCGAGCCCCGTGCCCATCACCCACACGACGTCGCGCGGGGTCACCGGGCGCGCGTTCGCCTGGTGGTTGTGCAGGTGCTCCATCGAGTCGAGGATGTTCTCGTTGCCCGAGAAACCAGGAGGCCGCCGGCTGGTCGGGCCCGGGCCGCCGCGTCCCCCGCCGATCCGCACCTCGACGTCGGCACCCTCGGCGTCCCTGTAGAGGGACACCCAGTGGTGCCCGAGTGGATCGACGGGCGCCGCCCAGTCGAGGTTGTTGACGAGCGCGTCGAGGTGGACGAGCTTCCCGTGCGTCCAGAGCCCCGCCACCATGAAGCCGCGGTCCCAGTCGGTCTGCTCGCCGTACTGCTCGCAGCCGTCGGTCACGCAGCGGCGCGGGAACGCCACTTGGGACTGCTCGGCGATGCGACCGGGCACGGCGGCGATGAACACGTTGTTCCCCTCACGATCGACCCACGGGTAGGTGCCGCCCATGTCCTCGCCGTCCTCGATCGGGTTTCCCTCGGTGTCGCGGAAGGGATACGCGGCGAGCCCGTAGCGACCCTTCATCCGCGGGTCGAACGGCGCGTGGGACATGGGCGTGTAGGTCGTCCACCCCGTGACGTCGCACGGCTCGGCGTCGTCGGGCAGCAGGTAGTAGCCGAGCTCGTACTGGCGGACGAGCGTCTCGCCGCTCACCGGGTTGGTCCAGGCGCGCGGGGCGCCGCCCGCGCGACCGGTCAGGAGACGGCCGTCGGACGTGACCGAGAGCTCCGGGAAGTCGTTCGTGAGCGGCAGGAAGCTGCCCTTCACGGGCGTGCCGAAGCGCGCCTCCACGATGCGCGCTTCCGCCGTCTTCGGGTTCGCGACCTCGACGTGCATGGGCGTGCCCCAGAACTGGGCGCCGACGATGCTCTCCGAGGTCGTGTTGACGAGCCTGAGGTCGTAGCAGTCGTGCGCCGAGTCGGGGCCGCAGGGATAGGGGTTGGACGTCCCGTCCGGACCGAGGCCGGGTGCGTCGCAGAGGGCCGTGTGGCCATTTTTCATGCCGGCCATCTCGGGCGGGAACGTGAGCTGCACCGGGGTCGTGTCGGCGAGCAGCTCCGGTCCGGGCGGTCCCGTGAGGATCGGGCTCGCGAGCTTCTCCGGCGCGAAGAGGTAGACGTTCAGCACTCCGGTGCCCTGCACCTGCGCCGCGACGCGACCGTCGATCGTCGTGCGATGCCCGGGCACGTACGGGTGGGTGAAGCGCACTTCGTCGTCGATCATGGACGTGTCGCGCAGGATCGCCGGTGCCTCGGGACGTTGATCGGACACGCACGCCGTGCCTACGAAGGAGGCAAGCAGCGCGGCGATCGGGAGGAGTCGGCGGGCGGGTCTCGGTCGGTGCATCGGCATCCAGGTGGTTGGAAGAGGCCGGAGGGTCGGCCGAATCGGTGGTCTGCGTTACACGTTGCCATCTGAGAACGCGTAGTGTCAAATGAGGCAAACACATGACGAGCGCTGAGGCCGCGAACGGCCGAACCTACGGCGGCCTGAGCCCCGCGGAGCGCAAGCTGCGCCGCCGCGACGCCTTCCTGCGCGCCGGGCTCGAGGCCTTCGGCACCTCGGGGTTCCGCACCGCGACCGTCCGCGGGATCTGCCATCAGGCGGAGCTGGCCACCCGCTACTTCTACGAGTCGTTCGACGGCATGGAGGACCTCCTCGCGGCCGTGTTCGAGAAAAACATCGCGGACTTCCACCGCCGACTCGCGCAGACCTTCGGTGCGCCGGTGGTCGCGGCCGACCCCGAGGCGATGATCCGGGCAGGCCTCGAGTGCTTCTTCGGGTGGGTGGAGGATCCGCGTGTCGCTCGCGTGTGCTGGCGCGAGGTCGTCGGGGTGAGCCGGGCGATCGACGATCTGTCGAAGAAGGCGCTGCGGGGCTTCGCGCCGATGCTCGTCGAGCTGGCGCGCTCGGTGTACCCCGATTCCGGGATCGACGATGCCGAGGCCGAGGTCATCGCGGTCGCGGTCACCGGCGCGCTCGCACAGGCGGCCCTGCGCTGGCACCAAGGCAAGCGGCGCATCTCTCGCGAGACGATGGTCGCTGCGACCTCGCGCGTGCTCGTCGGCATCAAGCTGACGATCGAGGCGGATCTTGCCGGGCGCTGAAGCGGGGCCTTCGGCTCGCGGCGCGCTCGCGGCGCTGGTCCTCGCGATCGCGGCGTGTGGCGGCTCGTCGGGCAACGGCCCCTCGGCCCCGGGGACCGTCGTCACCCGGGCCCGAACCGCGCTCGGCGTGGCCGAAGGCGAGGTCACCCCGCAGGGTGTGGTCGCGTTCCTCGGCCTGCCCTACGCGGAGCCACCGGTGGGGGCGCTGCGCTTCGCGCCACCCGTTCCCGTGCGCGCCTGGCCCGGAGCGCCGCTCGATGCGGGCGCGTTCGGGCCCGCGTGCCCGCAGCCCATCGAGCCGGGCCAGGCGATCTACCTCGCGCAGGACGAGTCGTGCCTCACGCTCAACGTCTGGACGCCCTCGGCCGACGACCGACGTCGCGCGGTCATGGTCTGGATCCACGGCGGGGGCTGGATCTACGAGGGCACCGAGGATCCGCTCTACTCCGGCGCGCCGCTCGCCGCGCGTGGCGACGTCGTGGTCGTGAGCGTCGAGTATCGCCTCGGCGCGTTCGGCTTCAGCCACTTCCCCGGCGTGCCGGGCAGCGGCAACGCCGGCCTCCTCGACCAGCGGCTCGCGCTCGAATGGGTGCGCAACCACATCGCCGCTTTCGGCGGCGACCCGGACGAGGTGACGGTCTTCGGCGAGTCCGCCGGGGGCGCGAGCGCGACCGCGCTCATGGGCCTGCCGGGCGCGAGCGCGCTCTTCCGTCGGGCGATCGCGCAGAGCAACGTGGCCTCCCTCACGCGGTCCGCGGATCACGCGACGCGGATGAGCCAGCAGCTCCTGGCGGCGGCCGGCGCCGACGACGTCGCCGCGCTGCGCGCGCTCTCGTGGCCGGAGCTGCTCGAGGCCCAGAGCGTCGTCGAGGATCAGAACCTCGTGAGCGAGTTCGTCTACGGTCCGACCTTCGACGGCGACGTCTTCCCGGTGCACCCCCTCGACGCGGTCGCGGCAGGCTCGGCCGCCCACGTGCCGCTGCTCACCGGGACCAACCGTGACGAGGCGCGCGCGTGGATGATGACGATGGACTTCCTCACGTGGCCGATCCTGGTCCCCGGGGCGACCCTCGCGGCGGCGGCGGTGTTGACCGAGCCGGGGTTGCGTCCGGGCGTCGGCGTCGCCGAGGCCACCGAGGTCTACACCCGCAACCACCCGGGCCTCGCGCCCAACCTCGTGTCGCTCGCGGTGCTGACCGACGTCGTCTTCCGGATGCCCGTGTTGCGGTTCGCCGACTCCCAGCGCCGCCACCAGCCCGACCACGTGTTCGTCTATCGCTTCGACTGGGGGACGCGCAGCTCGACCCACCCGGATCTCGACGTCGGCGCGCTGCACGGCGCCGAGCTCGGCTTCGTGCTCGGCGCACCTGAGGGCTGGCCCGAGATCTACGGAGCAGGGGGCGCCGACGTACCGCGCGGCCTCGTCGAGGTCATGATGGACGCCTGGCTCGCCTTCGCGAAGACGGGCGACCCGGGTCACGCGGGCCTGCCGGAATGGCCCGCCTATGCCGCGGCGACTCGTCCCACGATGGTCTTCGACGCGGACGAGGTCACCTCGACCAGCGCCGTCGCGTTCGACCCGGACGGAGAGACCCGCGCCCTGTGGGCCGATCGAGCGCCGCCGTGACACCGTCAGCCTGGTAGCTCGGAGCTGCTCGGCACGCACGGCGACGACCCGAGCCAGGCGACGCTCGGCGTCTGATTCGGCACCCACGACGCGCGTGAGCGACGGCGCGAGCGCTGGCGTGCCCCGAGTGCTGGTGCGGCCGAGCACACGCTCGGCATCTCGCGCTGAGTCGGACCGGAGGGCTCGCCGCGGGCGTCCCGGCCCGCCGGAGGCGGGCCCTCCAGACCGGCGGATGGATCGCTTCGCCGGGTCTGGAGGGCGCGACTCCGAGGCTGTGAAGAAATCGAGAGCGCCGCGGGCTTGGCACGGATCTTTC
>CAYMQR010000033.1:0-18406 GCA_964392195.1 uncultured bacterium
TCGTAGCCGTCGAACGAGAAGCTGAGCAGGTCGGGCGCGGCGTCGAGCAGGCGCTCGACGCGTTCGGGATTCAGGATGGTCGCGTTGGTGTGGATGCGGGTCTTGATGCCGCGCTGCCGGCACAGGCGGACCATCTCGCAGAGCTCTTTGTGGAACGTGGACTCGCCGCGGTGCGTGAGGTTCACGTCGTAGACGAAGCCACGCGCCTCGTCGACGATCTTCTCGAACAGCCCGAGGTCCATGTACCCGCGTGGCGGCTGCTCGGGGACCGCCTGCGGACAGTAAGGACAGCGCAGGTTGCACCAGCTCGTCGGCTCGATCCACAGCCGCACCGGCATCGCCCTGGAGTGGATCTCCTGGCGTCGGAACGACGCGTACACCTTCGCCAGCGCGAGGAGCTGCTCAACCTTGTTCATGGTGTCGGCGTCGGCCGGACGGACGTCGCGGCGCTCCGGAAACTCGTGGGTGGGTCGCGGCGAGGCTCAGGCGGCCGGCACGGGCCGCGCCGCCGGGGCGTCGGCCGTGAAACGACCGATCGCATGCTCGACCGCCAGGCGCGTCTGGTCCACGTACCGCTCCCAGCTATACCTCTCCACGTAACGGCGCCGCGCCGCCTCCGCAAGCTCGTGCGCGCGGACGGGATCCCGGAGAACGCCCACGATGCCGGCCGAGATCCCTTCCGGGGTCACGGGAGTGAGCCAGGCGGTCGACGCGTCGAGCACCTGGGTGTGGGTGTAGAGGTCGGTCGCGACGATCGGGCGGCCCCACTTCAGGTAGCTGTAGAGCTTGAGCGGGCTGTTCTGACCGCGGCTGCGTGTCGAGACGAGGACGTCGGCGGCGCGCATGAAGGCCGGAACGTCCTCGAGCGGACGCTGACCGGTGAAGATCACCGCCGAGGCGATGCCGAGCCGTTCGGCGCGGGCGCGGAGCTCGTCGACCTGGCGCTGCTCGCCCCCGACGAGCACCAGCCGGGCCGCCGGCACCGAACTCAGCACCAGGGGGAAGCTGTCGAGCAGCAGGTCGAGGCCCTGGTTTATCTCGAGCGTACCCGTGTAGAGGACCACGCGAGCCTGTTCGGCGGCGAGCCGCGCGAGCAACGCGCGCGACTCGGGCGCCTCGCGGCCTTCCTCGACGAGGTCGTCGGGCGGCCGGTTCTCGATCAGGACGCAGGGAGTCCCGGGCGAACGGCGCGCGACCAGGTCGACCAGCGACGGGCAGACCGCGATCACGCTCTCGGAACCGGCGAGCGTGGCGCGCTCGACGAGGCTCATGGACTGACGCGCGAGGCGCGAGGTCGTGAAGCCGTAGTTGTCGAGCTGCTCGGGCAGGCTCGAGTGCATGTCGTAGAGATGGGGAACGCCGGTCAGCCAGCCGATGAAGGCGCCGATCAGCCCGGCTTCTTCGTGGCCCTGGATCAGGTGGTATCGGTGGCGCAGGGCCAGCGACAGCGACTTGATCGCGACCAGTGCATCGAGCGGGATCTTGATCCACGAAGGTCCGACACGCACGTGACCCACGCCCGGCAACGCGGGGATCCGGTGGATCCGGACGTTGGGGATCGGGACGTCCTGACCGACGTGGTACGTGACGAGGTCGACGTCCGCGCCGAGCTTCGACATGGCTTCGAGGCGGTGACGCACGCTGAACGGCGTACCGCGCGAGCTGAAGTACGGCTGTGGCGAGATCATGAGCACGCGAGCGCGCGCACGCCGGGTGGCGTGCAGGGTCGCGGGCGCTCCGATCAGCCGGCGCAGGCCCACGGCCGAGAGCGCGCGTTCGAGCGCCCGCGACCATCCGAGCCTGCCGAGCTTGCGGTGGAACGCGATAGGGAGGACGAACTCGCGGTGGACCTCCCTCACGTCGAAGCCGTTGCGGATGAGCTCGTGCTTCAGCTCGCGCAGCGTGAACGTCCGGTACACCTGCTCGTCGTGCTTGAGGAGCCGCTTCAGCACCGGGTCGAGGCGCGCGAAGCTGGTGCGCGGCGGTACGTCGAAGACCAGGTCCCGATCGGTGACGCGGCACAGCTCCGCGAGCACGTTCTTCCAGTCCACCACGTGCATGAGCACGCGCATGCACATCACCGCGTCGAACGCGCGGTCCCCGAACGGCAGATGATGCGCGTCACCGGTGAGCAGCGAGAGCCGCCCGCCGAGGTCGGCGCTCGACTTCTCGCCGGCGCAACCGAGCATGAGCGGGGAGGCGTCGATGCCGACCACGCGGGCGCCGTCGCGCGCCAGTGGCAGGGCCAGGCGGCCCGTGCCGACGCCGACGTCGAGGAGGCGCCGGCCAGCCAGGCCGTGGCCGAGGAATCGCCGGACCACCTTCTCCTGGCAGTCGGCGATCCATCCTCCGACGGCGCCGCCGAACTTCGAGCGGTCGAAGTCACGAGCGATCTCGGGACGCAGATACACCTGGTACGAGTAGTGATCGCCGTGCCGGCTCGTCACGCTGGTCACGCCGGGGGACACCGAGGCAGGATCCGAGGGGGCGGCGAGCGACTCGACAGGCGGCGGAGCTCCGGCGGTGGACCGCGCGTGCGCAGGGGCCCCACCGTTCGGCGTCAGCGTGCCCGACATCGTCCCCCCTCTCGCTTTCAATGGACCGTGAAACCGACCGGCCCTTGGTGTGCGCCCTCTCCGCGCAGCCGCGACAGAAGCCGGAACTTCATCAAGGTGAGCGTGAGCATCCCGTAGCGGTAGACGTCACGCCACGAGTAGAGGCTCTTCAGCACGGCGGGAAGCTTGCGCTTCACCTTGACCTTCTTGTGCGCGATCGAGAACCGCACCATCAGCTCGCACACCTGCGCCCAGCTCAGCTTGTCGAGGTAGAGCGGCGCGTGCCCCTGGACGGGAGGGAGCAGCACGACGCGCGGATCGCGCTCCACGCTCCACGAGAAGTCCTTGGGGAGCTGACCCTCCTCGCGCGCGCGCTCCTCGATCGGGGTGCCCGGGTAGACGTGCAGGATCGACATGCTCGCGTCGGCGCGATCGCGGACTTTCTCGATCACCTTGATGGTCTCCTGCGCCTCCTGCCAGGTCTCGGTCGGGTGCGAGAAGATGAAGAACGCCGACGGCACCATGCCGAGCTCGTTGCACCAGTCGATGACGTCGTACGCCTGGTCGAGGGTCGCGCGCTTGGTGATGATGTCGCGTGAAACGCGCTCGTTCGCCGACTCGATGCCGAACCCCACGCCGAACAGCCCGCACTCGTGCATGCGCGCGAGGAGATCCCGGTCCATCACGTCGACCCGGACCTCGCACCACCAGTGCATGCGGAGCTTGCGACGCTCCATCTCGTCGCAGATCTCGTAGACGCGCTTGGGGCTGTAGTTGAAGGTGTCGTCGTAGAACCAGATCGCCTGAGCGCCGTACTTCTCCTTCAGGAGCTGCATCTCGTCGACCACCTGGACGGGGGTGATCGCGCGCATCTTGCGTCCCCAGTTGGTGGGCGTCGCGCAGAACTTGCAGGTGAACGGACAACCGCGGCTGGTCATGATGTTGCCGCCTGGCACCTTGCCGACGCCAGGGACTTCCATCAGGAACGGATACCGCTCCATCGGCTCGAGGTGGCGAGCCGGCATCGGCATCGTCGAGAGGTCCCGCATCAGCGCCCGCTTCGGGTTGCGGGTGATCTTCCCGTTTCGCCAAACCAGGCCCGCGATCGAGTCGAGCGAGCCCTTGGTCTCGAGGACCTGGACGGTCTCGAGCATGGTCTCCTCGCCCTCGCCCTCGCACACGGCGTCGATGGCGCGGATGTGCTCGAGCGTGTCGATGCCGGTGCCGTTGAAGTGCGGCCCGCCGACCAGCGTGAAGGTGTCGGGATGCGCGCGCTTGGCGACCTCGGCGAGACGGAAGCTCAGGAACCGGTTCTCGGTGGTGGTGGTGATCCCCACCACGTCGGGGCGATCCTTGCGGATCTTCTCCTCGATCTGGTTCCAGTCCATGTCGAGGATGTGGCTCGGTACGACCTCGACGGGGTATCCGGCCTCCTCCAGCACGGCCGCGATGTAGAGGTGGCCGAGCGCCGGCATCATGTTCTCGGACCAGCGCTCGGCGAAGTAGCCGCCGGGCGGAACGTAGAGCTGAATCTTCATCGTGTGAGGACCTGGCCGACCGAGCTCGCGGAGCCGGAGACGGTGGCGCGATGGGCGTTCATGACGCGACGCGCAATCGGCGCGTCGCCAACTCTAGCCGAGTGCCTGGTTCGGCACAAGCACCCGGCCGGGAACGGGAAACGCGCGCAGACTAACGACGCGCACCCACCCCGTCAAACGAATGATCCCCGTATCTTGCGGCTTACTCGCTCGCGGCCCCCTACGGCTTGCGATGGGCGAGTCCGAAGCAAGCCGAGCGCCACACGACCGCGGTCAACCGCCCTGCGGCGTGTCGACCGCCTTGTCGGCGGCGAGGCGCGACCTCAAGAAACGGGCCGGCAACCCCACCGCGATGGCGTAGGGCGCGACGTCCTGGGTGACGACGGCCCCGGCGCCGACCACCGCGTCGTGGCCGATCGTGACCCCGTCCATGATCGTCACCCCGGCGCCGATCCAGCAATTGTCCTCGATCCGGACCCCTCGGGTCGTCGACCCCTGCTGGATGATCGGGACGTCGACGCGGTCGAAGTCGTGGCGTCCTCCGCCGAGGACATAGCAAAACGACGAGATCAGCACGTTCGAGCCGATCTCCACCGACGACTCCGAGTGGATCACGCAGTTGATCCCGACGTTGGTCCGGTCCCCGATCCGGATGTCGCCTTCCTTGCACCCGACCACGGTGTTGCGGCCCACCATGACGTAGTCGCCCACGTCGATGCCGCTGTTGGCCGTGCCCTTCGCGTCCAGCACCACGTTGTCGTCGAAGATGCAGCCAGTACCGATACGGACCTTGTGAGGATGGCGCAGGGCGAGATTGCGGCCGAACGCAGCTCCGCCGCGCCCGACCGATCCGAGGACCATCGGGTAGAGCACCTTGCGGGCGGCGAACCCGAGCGCCCCCGGAAGTCCGCAGACGGTGAGGATCACGAGCTCGAACGCGACCCACCGCGCCAGCCCCGCATCGCCGACGACGGCCTCGCGATAACGCGCGAGCGCCGAACGCCTGGGGTCCGTCATCCGCGACTGGAGGACGGTCTTCTGCTCCTCTCGGACGTTGCTCACGACACCGGCTCTCCCCCACGCGGGACGACGTCGAGGTTCACGAACACCCCGAGATAGCGCTGATCTCCACTCCGTCCGTCCGGCGAAGCGAGCGCCGGCACGAACCCGCGCTCGCTCTCGATCGAGATCCTGTGCACCAGCACGTCCAGGCCCTTGTGGCGGTAGGAGAACGCCTCACCGGGGGGAAGGCTCACGGCGCGCACCTCGCCAGGCGACAGCTCGAACCGCTGCTGCTGTCCTTCCACGCGCACCGTGACGGTGTTCGGACGGGAGCCGTTCGCCACCGAGATCTGGATCTCGGCGAGCTCACGGTCGGACTGGAGCAGGAACTCGGCCGTCCGGCTGCCGCGGATCCAGAAACACCCCGCGCCGCGGGCGTGCTCGCTCGGGACCCAGTCGCAGCCGGATTCCGGGCCGTAGAACGAGTCGTCCAGGAAGTAGAGCTTGTAGCGCACCGGATTGCCGAACGGTTTTCCGTACGCGTGGGGATTGGTGTCGGTCGGCAGATCGAGCAGGAGCTCACGATCGGGCGCGAACCAGGTCCACGGCCACGACATCGCGTGCGACCCCGGTGACGCCGTGATCGCCGCCGGCGCGAGCAGCGCGCTCCCGAGCAACAGGCCCGCCGCTCCCCAGAGAGCCGCCAGCGCTCTCGCGGTGAGGGGCCGCGCGAGGAGGAAGAAGAGCAAGGCATACGTCCCCATGAAGTAGCGGTTGCCGATGGCGCCGCCGCCCCCGACGTAGTTGAACGGGATGAAGTAGAGGGCCCAGCCGATCTCGGCGATCGCGACCACCTTGAGGCCCCAGCGCCACGGGTCGCGAGGGCGCCGCGCGAAGGCCAGGACGGCGGCGACCGCCATGGGGAAGTGCCACGCCACGCCACCGAAGCGGCCGACGACGTAGGCGCGCCAACCCTCCACCCACTCGCGGGGCGTGGCGGTGTCGACCAGCTTCTCGGTGGACATCGAGAAGCAGTCGTCGATGCCGATCCGGGAGTCCTCCAGCGGGAACCGGAACAAGCAGGTCACGCGGTGACCGCCCTGGTAGTTGAACTCGCCGGTCGCCCAGCGGTTGACCAGGAAGAGCCCGCCGACGATCCCGACGAACACGGCGCCCACCACCACCGTCCCCCAGATACGCCTGCGCCACAACACCGACAGCCCGAGAGGGACCGCCAGCAACACGTTGGGAAGCGGCTTGAGGAACGTCGCGAGCGCGAACAGGGCGGCGGCCGCGACGTCCCGGGGCTCGGTGCCGAAGCGCCGGGCCCACGCTCCATCGAGCGGCGCCGGTCGGAAGGGCGGCCGGAACCAGAGCGCCATGCCGATGAAGACCAGCGCGAAGTGCGACACCTCGGTGGTCATCCAGCGCGCGTAAACCGGCAGAACGGACGCGGCGACGAACGTCGCGGCCGTCGCGCCGGCTCCCCGCGCTCCTCCCGTCGCGCGCAGCCAGCTCGCGCCCGCGGCGATGCACGCCGCGAGCAGGCTGGCGTGAAGCACCAGGAAACCACGCGCATCGAAGAGCCGCACGAACGGCGCCGCGAGAAGCGGCAACAGGTACCCCTTGCCGAACACGATCCGATCGCCCTCGACGCGCTTCAAGAAGACGCCCTGCGGACCGCCGGGAAACTCCCGGTAACTGCGCGCGAGGTCCTGGCGCGTGTAGGTCAGGTCGAAGTCACGCGCGATGCTCTCGGCCATCGCGTAGTAGGTCGCCTCGTCGCTCTGGAACACGCGCCGGCGAGTGACGGGGAGATCCGAGACGAGGCTGGCACCGATCACGAAGCCGGCCAGGGCGAGTCCGAACGCGCGCCGCCGCCGCTTCACCTCGGTTCCCGAGCCGATCCGGCGCGGGCGGTCGGAGGGCGTGCCAGCGCGTCTCGGCGCGCCGCTGCGCACCAGGATCGAGGTGGTCGCCATCAGCCCGGTCCTCCCGGCCAGCGCCTGTCTGGATCGAGAGAGGTGAGGACGCCGTGTGCGAGCGCACTCGCGATCGTGTCCTGGTACGCCGGTGCCTCGAGGCGGCTGCCCTCGTCGGGATGCGTGATGGACGCAACCTCGGCCAGCATCGCCGGCATCTCCGATCCCACAGGCACGTCGAAAGGCGGCTTTCTCACCCGTGGATCCAGGAGCGGGCTCAACGCAGACACCTCCCGGACGAGGCGTCCGTGGACCACCGCCGCTAGGCGCCGTGACCCGGAAGCATGGAACCGAGTGGCCAAGTCGTCCAGGATCCGGATCACCGCCGGCACGGCGTCACCGGCGGCGTCGGGCAACCGGCCAACGCCGTTCTCGCGCGCGACGGCCTCGAGCGAGCGTCGGTCGCGGGTGGGCGCGTGCGGGTCATCGGGAGGGTCCCGGGCCAGCCGCTCGTGGATATCCAGCGTGGCGCGAGCCGCTTCGACGGTGGCGTCGTCCCGCACCCGGGCCGCCGTGTCGGCGCCGGTGGCCGCCGATGCGACCCCGACGAGGAGCGTCGCCACGACGGCCGCCCGCGCCCACGACGCGCATCGGTGGGACGCGAACCGCGACCCGGAGGTCACCCGTCCCCGCGCGCGCGGCGCACCAGGCGATCGAGCTCGTTGAGCGCCTCGAGCGGGGTCAACGCCTCTATGCGGATCGCAGCGAGGGCGTCGCGCAGCCCGTCGGGCTCCGGGCGGAACAGGTCGAGCTGCGCGTCGCCTGCAGGCGCCCGGCCGGGTCGGCCCGCACGCCTGGCACCCTGCGTCGCGGTGCCGTCCTCGAGCTGCGCCAGGAGCTCGCGAGCGCGGCGGATCACCTCGTCCGGTAGCCCGGCGAGGCGCGCGACGTGAATGCCGTAGCTACGGCTTGCCGCGCCGGGAACGATGCGGTGGAGAAACAGGATCTCCTCGCCCCACTCCCTCACCGCGACGTTGAAGTTCTGTATGCGGGCGAAGGACGCGGCCAGCTCGGTCAGCTCGTGATAGTGGGTGGCGAACAACGTGCGCGGCCTCGCCCGCCCTTCGTGCAGCCTCTCGGCGACCGACCACGCGATGCTCAGGCCGTCGTAGGTGCTCGTTCCTCGTCCGATCTCGTCGAGAAGGACGAGGCTGCGCGACGTCGCCTGGTCGAGGATCTGCGCCGTCTCCACCATCTCGACCATGAACGTGCTCTGACCGTCCGACAGCCGATCCGAGGCGCCCACTCGCGTGAAGACCCGGTCGACGACACCCACGCGGGCCTGCTTCGCGGGGACGAACGAGCCGGCCTGCGCGAGCACCACCGCAAGCGCGACCTGCCGCATGTAGGTCGACTTGCCGGCCATGTTCGGCCCGGTGATCAGCAGGATCTGGTTCTCGTCTCCGTCGAGCTGAACGTCGTTGGGAACGAAACGATCGCGGCCGAGGTTCGCCTCGACCACCGGGTGGCGACACTCCTGCAGGTCGAGCACGCCGCTCTCGTCGACGACCGGCCGCACGTAGCGCCTCACCGCGGCCACCTCGGCGAAGGACGCGAGCGCGTCGAGCTCGGCGACGGCGGCCGCAGTCCGACCGATGCGCGGCGCTCGCTCGCCGACGCGCTCGCGGAGCGCGTGGAAGATCTCGAGTTCGAGCTTGTGGGCGCGATCCTCGGCGCCGAGGATCTTGGCTTCCATCTCCTTCAGATCCGGAGTGACGTAGCGCTCCGCACCGACCAGGGTCTGCTTGCGAATCCAGGTCTGGGGAACCCGATCCGAGAAGGAGTTCGGCACCTCGAGGAAGTAGCCGAAGACGCGGTTGTACCCGACCTTGAGCTTCGGAATCTGCGAGCGCTCCCGCTCCGCCGCCTCGAGCCGCGCGATCCAGGACTTGCCGTCGCGCATGAGCAGCCGCGACTCGTCGAGCGCGGGGTCGAACCCATCGCGCACGACGCCACCGTCGGCGACCGAGAGCGGCGGCGTGTCCACCAGCACGCGGCGTACGTCCTCGGTGACGTCGATGAGTGGATCGATCGCATCGGCGAGCTGGCCGAGCCGCGGCGCTCCGGTGCCGTCGAGCCGCGCGCGAACCTCCGGAAGCTTCTCGAGCGCGGCCACGAGCGCCACGAGGTCACGCGCGGTCGCTCTACCGGTCGTGACCTTGCCGTTCAAACGCTCGAGATCGCCGACCGAGCCCAGCGCGTGGACGACGTCGGCCCGCCGCATCGGATCGTCGAGCAGCACCTGCACGGCGTCGTGACGCTCGAGGATCGCCGCGGGCCGCACGAGCGGTTCGAGCAGCCATCGGCGCAGCAGGCGCGCGCCCATCGCGGTACGGGTCCGATCCACGATCGAGAGCAACGTCCCGCCTCGCCCCCCGTCGGCGAGCGACCGAACCAGCTCGAGGTTGCGCTCCGCGATCGGATCGAGGATCAGGCGCTCATCGGGCTCGTAGGGCCGGGGAAAGGTCAGGTGCGAGGGTATGCGCTGCTGCGTCCAGGCCACGTAGCCGAGCGCCGCGCCGATCGCGCCGAGCGCCAGCGTCGCATCGGGCGCCTCGGCCCCGGCGAACGCGGCGGCTAGCTGCTCGCGGCCGTAGTCCTCCGAGAAGCGTTCGGCCGGCAAGGCGCTCAGGCAACGTCCGCCGTCGGCCACGCCACGCGGCGCCTCCCACGCCTCGGGATGAAGGATCTCCGTGGGCGCGAAGCGGTCGAGCTCCGAACCGAGCGCGGCCTCGCTGTGGAGCTCTGTGAATCGAAAGTCGCCCGTGGAGACGTCGACGAACGCGAGGCCGAAGGCGCGATCACCGGGCCGGATGGCGGCGAGGTAGTTGTTGCGGTCCTGCGCGAGAAGCTCGCCACCGACGACCATCCCGGGAGTGACGATCCGCACCACTTCGCGGCGCACGATGCCCTTCGCCTCCGCCGGGTCCTCGACCTGGTCGCAGACGGCCACCCGCCGTCCCGCGGCGATCAGCTTGGCGATGTACGCGTCGACCTGATGGTGGGGGAAGCCACAGAACGGGATCGGCTCGGGGCTCTCCTTGTCACGTGACGTGAGCGTCAGGTCGAGCAGCGCGGACGCGACGCGGGCGTCCTCGAAGAAGATCTCGAAGAAGTCCCCCATGCGGAACAGCAGGATCGCGGCGCGATGACGGTCCTTGATCTCCAGGTACTGACGCATCATGGGCGTCAGCGTGCGCGGAGCATTCATCGGAGCGACCGGGGCCGGGGCGAACAGGAGGCAGCGACCATCGGATTCTGCGCTGGCGCGAGCGGCGAACCGACCGATGCGCGCGCGTCAGCGCGACTCGTCGGGATCGACACGCTCGGTGGCGTGCGGCTCCTCGTCGTCGCCCTCGCCTTGCTCGGCTGGCTCGCCGACGACCTCCTCGCGAGCGAGGCGCGCGACCGCTGCGACGTCGTCGTCGAGGCGCTCGGCGAGATCCCAGTCCGGTGGCGCGCTCCCGGGATCCGTGGCCATCATGCCCTCACTGGCGAGCTCGGGCCCCGCCAGCGGCGAGAGGGCTTCGGGCAGCTCGGCGCGAGGCGGCTCAGGAGGCGGCGTGGGCACGGCCAACGCCCGAGCGATGACGCTCTCGGCGCGCGCGCGATCCCGAGCGAGGGCCATGCGCGCGGCCTCCAGGCTCGTGCGCTCGCGCTCCACGGCGTTGCGCTCTCCGCCTACCTCCGCACGCTCTCGGGCGAGTTCCGCACGCTCGCTCGCGAGGTGGCTCCGTGCCTCGGCGATCGCCTCGCGATCGCGCTTGAGCTCCTCGGCGCGGTTATCGAGCTCGCTCGATCGGAAGTCGAGCTCGCGGCGCTTCGGCTCGTAGTCCTCCCGCTCGCGGGCCAACGCCGCCCGCGCACGCTCGAGCTCCCGGCGCTCGGGCTCGTAGGACTTTCGCTCTCTCCGGAGCTTGCGCCACGCCCCCGCGAGGTCGAGATAGACCTGCATGCTGGCGAGCCCCATGAGCACGACGCCGAGCACGAAGAAGCCGGCGCAGAACACGAACAGCGGCGTCTCGGGCGCACGGATCGAATCGGCGGCGCCGACCCAGTACCGGAAGTCGAGCGCGGGAACGGTGACGAGGAAGCTGCCGTAGTTGAAGACCACGAACGCGACCAGCACCACGGTCACGACGATCAAGGCCAAGCGGCTCAGCACGCGGATCAGCGCCATGGGTCCGTCCTCGCTTCAGTCGCGACCGGTCGCCCCGTCGAAGCGGGGCTTGAGACGATCGTACGTGCGGCGGAGGTGCTCGGGCATCACGGATGCCGCACCGATCACCGGCATGAAGTTGGTATCACCCGTCCAGCGTGGCACGACGTGATGATGCACGTGATGCACGATCCCGGCACCCGCCACCCGACCGATGTTCGCGCCCAGGTTGAAACCCTCGGGCCCGAGCTCGTCGCGGAGGATTCGCATCGACGCCGTCACCAGGTCGTCCACTTCGTGACGCTCGTCCGCTTCGAGTTCACAGGGGTCCGCGAGGTGGCGGAACGGTACCACCAGCAGGTGCCCGGGGGCGTAGGGAAAGAGGTTGAGCGCCACGAGAGCCGCGCGCCCTCGGTGAACCACCAGCGAGGCGCGGTCGTCCGGCGAAGCCGCCATCGAACAGAACACGCACTCGGTCGATCTGGGGCCGGCAACGAACTCCATCCGCCACGGGGCCCACAACACCGTGGGAGATCGTTCGTCCGCGCTCGACACGATGCCCCGCTCGCGCTCCGCGAGCCGCTCGGCTCACCAGCTCGGCAAGAGGAAGTAGAGACCAGGCCCCGTCGGGAGCACCACCGACTGCCAGCGCTCGAGCTTGCTGCCCACCAGCTTGTCGAGGAGCGAGTGCTGCTCTTGCGGGTAATAGACGCTCGGCTCCCCGGACATCCCGGCGAGCTCGGCCGCCTTGGCCACGGCGTCCTTGAGGGTGCCGAGCGAGTCGACGAGTCCCTTCTCGAACGCCTGCTCGCCGGAGAGGACTCGGCCGTCCGCGATCGCTCGAACCTGCGCTTCGTCCAGACCCCGGCGGGCGGCGACCGTCATCACGGCACGCACGAACTGGCCGTAGACGTTCTCCACCATTTCCTGGAGGAGCTGTCGCTCGGCCTGGGTCATCTCGCGGGTCGGCGACAGGATGTCCTTGAAGGGGCCGCTCTTCACGACCACGGACCGCACGCCGACCTTCTCCATCAAGCCCTGGTAGTTGCCGGCCTCCAGGATCACGCCGATGGAGCCGGTCAGGGTCCCCGGGTTGGACACGATGTGACGGGCGCCGCACGCGACGTAGAAGCCGCCCGAGGCCGCCGTCGAACCGAACGACGCGACCACCGGCTTCTTGTCGTCCAGGTGGCGGATGGCCTCGAAGATCTCCTGCGATGGCGCGACCGCACCCCCCGGGCTGTCGACCCGCAGAACGACCGCCTTGATCGAGCCGTTCTTGCGGAACGACTCGATGCGATCGAGGACGGCCTTGGCGTCGATGATGACGCCCTTGACGTCGACGATGCCGACTCTCTCGCCGACGGCGAACGACGAGTGATCCTCGCCACCGCCGGCGAGGAAGCTCACCAGCCCGATCCCCGCGGATCCGATCAGCACCAAAAGAAAGAGCGCGAGCCACGCCCCCCGCCCTCGGCGGTGGGAGCCGCTCGCGCCCCGGTCGACGCCGGTCACGTCCGGCTCACTCGTTGGTACCCGAGTCCGAGCCGCCGCTCGAGGCGCGCTCGAAAGCGGCGGCCATGGCGGTCGGCGGTGGCGGCTGCGCGGCGCGGATCCGCTCGAGCTCTTCGCGCGTCTTGGCGGCCTCGAGGCTCTTCACGCTGAGGCCGATCTTGCGCTCGACCGGATCGAGGTTGGTGATCACCGCCTCGACCACCTGTCCGACGGACACGACCTTCGCGATGCTCTCCGAACGATCGACGCCGAGCTCCGAGATGTGGATGAGTCCTTCCACTCCCTCTTCGATCTCCACGAACACGCCGAAATCGGTGATGCCGGTGACCGGTCCCGACACGGTCGAGCCGATCGAGTATTTGCGTGGAATTTCCGTCCACGGATCCGGCTCGAGCTGCTTGATCCCGAGCGAGAAGCGCTCGTTGTCGCGGTCGATGTGGAGGACCACCGCCTCGACTTCCTGGCCCTTCTGGTACACCTCGCTCGGGTGTCCGAAGCGCTTCTTGCGCGACAGGTCCGAGATGTGAACCAGGCCGTCGATGCCCTCGTCGAGGCCGATGAAGATGCCGAAGTCGGTGACGTTCTTGATCTTGCCGTGGATGACGGTACCGATCGGATACCGCTCTTCGACCAGGTCCCACGGATTGGGCATGATCTGCTTCAGGCCCAGCGAGATCCTCTGGTTCGCGACGTCCACGTCGAGCACCTGGGCCTCGACCTCTTGCCCGACCTCGACGATCTTGGACGGGTGCTTGACCTTCTTGGTCCACGACATCTCGGACACGTGGACAAGTCCCTCGACGCCCTTCTCGAGCTCGATGAACGCGCCGTAGTCGGTGAGGCTGACGACCTTCCCCTTGACGCGCGTGCCCGGCGGATAGCGGTCGGGCGCCGAAGTCCAGGGATCCTCCATCGTCTGCTTGTAGCCGAGCGAGACGCGACCGCGCTCGCGGTCGAACTTGAGGACCTTGACCTTGACCTGATCGCCGACCTTGAACACCTCGTTGGGATGGTTGACGCGACCCCACGACATGTCGGTGACGTGCAGGAGGCCGTCGATGCCTCCGAGGTCGATGAACGCGCCGTAGTCGGTGATGTTCTTGACCACGCCGTCCATGATCTTGTTCTCTTCGATGCGCTCCAGGGTCTGGCTGCGCATCGCCTCGCGCTGGCTCTCGAGGAGAGCGCGGCGCGACACGACGATGTTGCCGCGGCGCTTGTTGAACTTGAGAACCTTGAACTGGTAGGTCTTGCCGATCTCTTCGTCGAGGTTCCGCACGGGACGAAGATCGACCTGAGACCCGGGCAGGAACGCCTGGACGCCGATGTCGACCCGCAGGCCGCCCTTGATGCGGGCCACGATCTTGCCGGGCACCGGCTCGCCCTTGTCGAACGCATCGCTGATGCGGTCCCAGACGCGAAGCTGGTCGGCCTTCTCCTTCGAGAGCACCACCAGACCGTCTTCGTCCTCGGCGGCCTCGAGGTAGACCTCGACCTTGTCACCAGGGTTGACCGTCAGATTGCCGTCGTGATCGAGGAACTCGTCGATCGGGATCAACCCTTCCGACTTGTGTCCGACGTCGACGAGCACGTGGTCCTTCAGGATCTGCAACACCCGACCGACCACGACTTCTTCTTCTTGAACGGCCTTCTCGGTCTGCGAGAAAAGCGCCTCGAAGCTGTCCTCGTCGGCAGCATTCACGATGCTGGAGCTCGGGGCCGACGACGGCTTCTGCTGTTCCACTACCATCCCACCTCCTGGGTGCTCTGGGGCGAATTTCCGAAGAATCGACAATAGATAGCGAGTCGCGACGCCAAAGGCAAGATGACTCCCCGTGTCAAGACCGCGTGTGCCGTTCGACGAGCTCGATCGCCCGCGCCAGCACCTCGGCGGCGCTCAGCCGGGTCGAGTCGAAGTGCGCGGCATCCGGCGCCGGGCGGAGCGGCGCGAGCGCCCGCGTCGAGTCCTGGCGGTCGCGCGCGATCATCGACGCCAGGGTTGCATCCGGGTCCTCGGGCGTACCCCGCTCGGCGAGCTCCGCCACCCGCCGCCGGGCGCGCTCACCGACGTCGGCATCGAGGTAGATCTTCACCTCGGCATCCGGGAAGACCACCGTGCCGATGTCGCGCCCGTCGAGGACCACCCCGCCCTCGCGTCCCATCGCGCGCTGCATCTCGACCATCGCTCGGCGCACGCTGGGGTTGGTCGACACGTCCGACGCCAACCGGCTCACCTCGGGACGGCGGATCGCCTCCGTCACGTCGCGGTCGCCTTCGAGAACTCGTACCTCGCCATCCCGACGGTCGAAGCGGATCGCTATTCGCTCGCAGAGCTCACCGAGCGCTCGGTCGTCCCGTACGCCGACTCCCGCCTCTGCGGCCCGCAGCCCGACCACGCGGTACATGGCACCCGTGTCGATGTGGACGAAGCCGAGCCTCCCGGCGAGCGCCTTGGCCAGCGTGCTCTTGCCCGACCCGGACGGTCCGTCGATCGCCACGACGGGCGGTCGCCGAGCGCTCACCGTGGCGCCCGACGGCGCGCGGTGGGCACCGGCCCGATCATGTGCTGCGCGTCCCGTAGAGGGCCGCAACCCAGTCCCGCTCCCGCGCCAGGCCATCGCGGAGGCTGACGAGCGGCTTGTAGTCGATCAACTCGCGGGCGCGGGTCGTGTCGGCGACCGTGTCCTTCATGTCACCGTGCTGGACCTCGAGATAACGAACCCGGACGGGCTTCCCCACCAGCTCCTCGACCATCGCCAGGACCTCGCGCACGGACACGCGCGAGCCTCCTCCGATGTTGAGCACGGCGCCCGGTGGCGCGGAAGCGGCGGCTCGGACGTTCGCCTCGACCGCGTCGGACACGTAGGTGAAGTCGCGGGTCTGCGTGCCGTCGCCGTAGACGCTGATCTCCTCGCCCGCGAGCGCGGCCTTGAAGAACTTGTGGAAGGCCATGTCGGGGCGCTGCCGGGGACCGTACACCGTGAAGTAACGCAGGCTCGCCGTGGGGACGCCGAAGTTCTTCGTGTAGAGGACGGCCAGATGCTCGGCCGCGAGCTTGGTCACTCCGTACGGCGACAGCGGGTGGGTCGGATGATCCTCGAGCATCGGCAGCGTCGCCGCATCGCCGTACACCGACGACGACGACGCGTAGACGAGCTTCTTGAGCCGATCGGCGCTCTTGGCGGCCTCGAGCAGCCGCTGGGTGGCGTCGATGTTGAGTCGCGTGTAGACGCGGAAGCTGTCCCCCCAGCTCGCGCGAACACCGGCCTGCGCCGCCTGGTGGAAGACCCAGTCCACGCCCGCGAGGAGCGCCTTCGCATCGAGCGCGTTGAGGTCACCTTCGACGAACGTGAAGCGAGGCTCGGCGCGCAGCCGGTCGAGGTTGCGCTCCTTGATCGAGCGTGCGTAGTAGTCGGTGAAGCAGTCGACTCCGACCACGTCGTGGCCGTCGGCCACCAAGCGCTCGGAGAGATGCGAGCCGACGAATCCGGCCGCTCCGGTCACCAATGCGCGCACGTTTCCGCTCCTCTCGCTCTTGGTCGATCCCACCGCGGCCACCGTGTCGAGCAGCGCTCCGGCAAGGTCATTCGATCGACCGGTTCACCACCGGCCCCATGCCGTCCGACACGACGCCCAGCGCGGGAAGTAGCCCCCTCAGCAAGTCGCGCAGCCGCTGTCTCGATCCGTCGGCATTGTCCGCGGTCTCCCGGTGGAGGGTAGCCAGGCGCTCGGCCCGGCCGGCGTCACCGTCGACGCCACCGTCGGGGTAGCTGTCGATCCAACGCCCCACCATCCAGCCGGTGATCTCGGGATGGAAGCCGAAACCATACACGTTGCGGCCCATCCGGAAGGCCTGGCACGGTCGCGACTCGGTCGCCGCGAGGACGATGGCCCCTTCAGGGACCGCCCCGAGGTGCCGATCCCAGTGGAAGCCCGGGAACGAGGCCGGCAGGTGGGCGAGCGCCTTGTCCGAACGGCCGGCCGCGGTGAGCTCCACCGAGTGCCAGCCGAGGTCCGGCCCGCCACTGCGCCGGGGGGAGGCCGTGGCCGATTCGAGCAGCAACCCCGCCCCACTGCCGATCCCGATGGTCGGGAAATCCCTCTTCACCGCAGACGCCAGTAGCTCGAACAGTGGCGCCTCGTCGCTGGCGCCCCCGACCGCTGCGGAGCCCACGTGGTCACCAAGGACGACGACGAGCGACCAGTCCTCGAGCGCCCTCGGGAGCACGTCGCCGGCCTGGAGGCGAGCGCAACGCCAGGCAAGACCGCACTCGCCGAGTACCTCGGCGAACGCCCCTGGCCCCTCCCCCGACCGCCGCTGGATGAAGAGGACGGGCTTTCGCGCGGAGTTCTCGGCGCGGCGATTGCCGGAAGAGGACGACATCGGGATGGGCGTGAGCGCGCGTGCGGGCCGGCAAGAGGCGCCAGACACCGATGGGATGCGGAGCCGCGCAATGGTGCTACGAAACCCGAGGTCGTGTCTACCGATCGCCTCCGCGCCCCCGTCCCTCGACGCATCGCACCATGCAAGTGCTGGAATCGACGATTCTTTCACCGCACCCGACCCTCGCCGGGTGGCTGCTTGCAGGTGCCCGAAAAGTGGCTAAGTTGCCGTTCGCTTCGGGCCGCCGCTCAAGGCTCGCCCATGGGAGGACTCGTGCAGGAGAGCCCGACTCGCATCGTCCCGGTACTGCCGGTCCGCAACGCCGTGTTGTTTCCGCTGCTGCCCATGCCGCTCAACGTGGGTCGCGAGAAGTCGCTCCAGGCGATCCAGGAAGCCACTTCGACCGACTCCATGATCCTGATCCTCACCCAGCGTGCGCCCCAGGTGGACGATCCCCGTGAGGACGACCTCTATCGCGTCGGCACCCTCGCGAAGATCATCAAGGTCGAGAGCAAGCTCGATGGCGGCCAGAACACCATCGTGCAGGGGTTGTCCCGGTTCAGGATCCGGCGGTTCGTCCAGTACGCCCCGTGCCTGAAGGTGGAAGGCGAGACCCTCGAGGATCGCGCCGATCCGTCGCGCGCCGCGGAGGTCGACGCCCTGCTGCGCAACGTCAAGACGCTGGCGCAGAAGATCGTCAAGCTCTCGCCCAACATCCCGGCCGAGGCGAGCCTGTTCCTCGGCAACCTCGAGAACCCCGGGAACCTGGCCGACATCGTGGCCGCCTACCTGAACATCCCGGTGGAACGGAAGCAGGACGTCCTCGAGACGATGGACGTCCGGGACCGCCTCCAGGAGATCTCGCGCCACCTCACCAAGGAGCTCGAGATCCTCGAGCTGTCTCACAAGATCCAGTCCGAGGTGAAGGGGAACATCGACAAGTCGCAGCGCGAGTACTACCTGCGCGAGCAGATGAAGGCGATCCAGAAGGAGCTGGGCGAGCGCGAGCCCGGTAGCGAAGTCGACGAGCTGCGCGAGGCGATCGCCAAGGCGAAGATGCCCGAGCAGGTCGAGAAGGTCGCCTTCAAGGAGCTCGATCGCCTCGAGCGGATGAACAGCTCGTCACCCGAGTACTCGGTGGCCCGGACCTACCTCGACTGGCTGATCGAGCTGCCGTGGGCCAAGGAAACCGACGATCGGCTCGACCTCGAGCAGGCCGAGAAGATCCTCAACGAGGACCACTACGACCTCGAGAAGGTGAAGAAGCGGAT
>CAYMQR010000034.1:0-18049 GCA_964392195.1 uncultured bacterium
GATGAGCCCGCGGTCGGCGACTGGCGGCGGCACGTCGTCCTCGATCCCGGGCTCGGGCTCGGGCTCGGCCGCCCCGTCGATCTCGGGCTCGGTCTCGGCCGCCCCCTCGAACGCGGGCTCGCCGGCCGGCTCGCCGCCGTCGATGGCCGTAGCGGCGTCGGTGGAGGCGTCGCGCTCGGCCTCGGCCATGGCTTCGTCGGACGCGGGCTCGGCCGCCGCGACCGCGTCCTCGTCGAACGCCACCGGGGCCGGCACGGCCTCGCGGTCGTCCCGAGCGCCGTCGGTCGCGACCAAAGCCTTCTCGTCTTGCGGTTCGTCGGGCGTGCTCACGTTTCCTCGATCTTGGCGATCTCTTCCGCCACCCGCGCCTCCTCGGCGGAATCCAGGGCCACGCTGCGCTCGATCACGATCGGTCCAAAGGCCTGCTCTTGGTTGGCGCGGATGACGCGGATGCGGACCAGCTCTAGGATCGCCAGGAAGGTCACCACCAGCTCGTAACGCTGCGTCCCTGGCCGCGCGTCGGCATAGAACGGCCGGAACAGGTCGTCGAACACCATCGAGCCCTGCGCGGGTAGCAGCTCGAGGATCTGGTTGATGCGGTCGGTCAGGCTCACCGACTCCAGGAACACCTGGTGTGCATCGGTGCCGACCAGCCGCTCCAGCAAGCCGCGGAACGCGGAGACCAGATCGAGGATGCCCGCCGACACGCGCGGCTCGGGCGCCTCCCCGAGCGGGTCCTGGCCGAGCCCGCCGCGCACGAACTCGTCGCGTCCGAGCAGCGGCCGGGTGGCGAGCTCCTCGGCGGCGAGCCGGAAGCGCTGGTACTCGAGGAGCGCCTGGACCAGCTCGGCGCGCGGATCCGGGCCCGCGTCCGGATCGCCGTCCTCGCCTGGCGGCGTCGGCAACAGCATCCGCGACTTGATGTGCAGCAGCGTCGCGGCCATCACCAGGAACTCGCCCGCGACGTCGAGGTTCAGCTCCTGGATGAGCTTGAGGGTGCCGAGGTACTGCTCGGTGATCTTGGCGATCGGGATGTCGTAGATGCTCACCTGCTCCTTGCGCAGCAGGTAGAGCAGCAGGTCGAGCGGCCCCTCGAAGATGTCGAGGCGCACGCGGATCGAGCTCTCGCCGGTGGGCGGGCGGTCCTCGCCGCCCTCTCCCGGCTCCAGCGCGCTCCCGTCCACCTGGCTCATGGCTCGGTCGGAAGCCCCACCGCGGAGCGGACCTCGTCGAGGGTCCGCGCGGCGATCGCGCGCGCCCGCGCGTTGCCGTGCTCGAGCACGTCCTCGACGTATCCGGGCCTGGCGAGCGCGGCGGCGCGCCGCTCGCGCACCGGCTCGGTGCCGGCGATCAGGTGCTCGACCATCTCCTTCTTGCAGTCGACGCAGCCGATCTTCGCGGTCCTGCAATCGGCGCCGATCTCCGCCACGCGCTGCGCGTCGGGATGGTAGAGCCGGTGCAGGTGGTACACCGGGCACACCTCGGGGTCGCCCGGGTCGTTGCGCCGCTTGCGCTGCGGGTCGGTGAACATGGTCTTCACCTTGGCGCGCAGCGTCTCGGGCGTGTCCGCGAGGTCGAGGGTGTTGCCGTAGCTCTTGCTCATCTTGCGGCCGTCGGTGCCCACCACCTTGGAAGCCTTGGTGAGCAGCGCCTGCGGCTCGGGGAACGTGTTGCGGAACAAGAAGTTGAAGCGCCGCGCGATCTCGCGCGTGATCTCCAGGTGGGGGAGCTGGTCGACGCCGACCGGCACGTGATGCGCCCGGTACGCGAGGATGTCGCTCGCCTGCAGGACCGGATAGCCGAGGAAGCCGAAGGTGCCGAGATCCTTGGCTGTCAGGTTCTCCTGCATCTCCTTGTAGGTGGGGTTGCGCTCGAGCCAGCCCAGCGGCGTGATCATGCCGAGGATCAGGAACAGCTCGGCGTGCTCCTTCACCTTCGACTGCACGAACAGCGTCGCCCGCTCGGGGTCGAGGCCCGCTCCCAGCCAGTCGGCCACCAGCTCGCGGACGTTGGCGGCGATCACGCCCGAGCTCTCGTACTCGCTGGTGAGCGCGTGCCAGTCGGCGACGAAGAAGTAGCAGTCGTACTTCTGCGAGAGGCTCACCCAGTTGAGGAGCGCGCCGTGCAGGTGGCCGAGGTGCAGGCGTCCGGTGGGGCGCGTGCCACTCAGCACGCGTTCGCGCTGCGGTTCGGTCATCGGCGATCTCGGGATGGGGTGAATGCGGCGGCGGCGAGGCCGTACCGGCTGACGACACGACCGCCGGCCCTGGTCCGCGCCGTCGCCCGCGAAGGCGGCCGCTCGGGGGGCGAAGCGGGCGGAGAATAGCGATCCGCCCCCTCCCAAGCAAGGAAGCGCGGACGCGTTCTCGCGGCCGCCCGGAAGCTCACTCAGCGCCGAGAAACTCGCGCCGAACCAGGGCCAGCTCCGAGTCGCGGTCGTGCACCTCGCCGTCGAGGCGCGCGGTCTTGAGGCGCGCCTGGATGCGGCCGAAGAGCGGCCCGGGCTCGAGCCCGAGCCCGCGGAGGTCCTCGCCCGAGGTGCTGATCGCGACGTGGCGCGAGGTCTCGACGAAGCGCCGCACCGCGCTCGCGGCGGACGGACCTCCGAGCGCCGCGATCGTCACCAGCAGCGCCCCTGGCACGTCGTGGAGCAGCTTGTACGCGACGCTCGGGCGCACCGTCTCGTGGTCGGCGAGCTTCTCGGCGAGGGCGCGCGCACGAGGCACCTCGAGCTCGAGACGGCCACCGGCGCGTCCCGGCGGCGCGAGGCGGCGGCGGACCTCGAGGATCGCGTCCGCGTCCGCGTCCCAGGCGAGCGCCGCGAGCAAGGCGATCGAGGCGTCGAGCGCGGCGAGGGGCTCGGGCCAGCTCGCCTGGACCTCGCGCACCCGGCGCAGCCGCTCGAGGCCGCCGAGCCAGCCATCGAGCACCGGGTGCACGGCACGCAGGACGCCTTCCGCGCCCAGCAGCGCGAGCGGCGCGACCGGATCGACCTCGACGAGGATGCGGGTGAGCTCGGCGAACAGCCTCGCTCCCGACACCCGGTCGAGGGCGCGCGCCGCGAGGGCGAGCGCGCGGGCACGCTGGTGCGCGGAGTCGGCGGCCAGGCCGAGCCGCGCGCGATAGCGGGCCGAGCGCAGGAGCCGGGTCGGGTCGTCGACGAAGCTCAGGGGATGGTGCGGTCGGAGCAGCTTCCGCTCCAGATCACCCCAGCCGTCGAACGGATCCACGACCGCGCCGAAGCATGGAGGCGAGAGCCGGAGCGCGAGCGCGTTGGCGGTGAAGTCGCGGCGGTGCAGGTCCTCGACGAGGGTGCCCGGCGCCACGGTGGGCAGCGCGCCCGGCGCGGCGTAGGTCTCACGCCGCATCGACGCCAGGTCCACCTCGATCGCCTCGGCCGCCGAGCACTTCGCCGTGCCGAACGCCGGGTGCGCGCGGACCTCGTAGCCGCGGCTCCGACCCCAACCGCGCGCCAGCGCGATCGCGTCGCCCTCGACCAGCAGGTCGAGATCCATCTCCTGGAACGGCAGCCCGACCGCGAGGTCTCTCACCAGCCCGCCCACGGCCAGCACCTCGGCACCGCGCGCCGCGGCGAACGCGCCGACCTCGCGCAGCACGTCGAGCGCCGCCGGCGGCAGCAGCCGCGCCATCGCGCGGCCGTCGAGCGCGCGCGCCGGCGTGACGTCGACCGGGAGGCGGAAGATCCACCGCTCGCGGCCCGCCGCCGGGACCAGCGTCCAGCCGAGCGCGGTGGCGCCCCGGCGCGCTCCCGGCGCCTCGGCGCCGGCCGGGTCGGCCTCGGGGACGTCGGTGCGCGCGATCGAGGCGAGCGGGTGCTCGCCGAGCCCGTGGGCGAGCGCGCGCGCGAGGTCGTCGCGCAGCGCCGCCTCGCCCGGCGCGCCGTCCTCGAGCCACGCCGCCGGCGCCTCACCCCACCGCGCCCGCGCCTCGCCGAGCGCGACGCCGCGTGGCAGCGCCACCATCCGCTCGGGCACCGGCACCGTCCGGTGGCTCACGAGCGCGCCCGCCGCGCGGGCCGCGCCCGCGGATGGGCGCGTTCGTACACGCGCCGCAGCGAGTCGCGCCCGACGTGGGTGTAGATCTGCGTGGTCGACACGTCGGCGTGGCCGAGCAGCACCTGCACGGTGCGGATGTCGGCGCCGCCCTCGAGGAGGTGGGTCGCGAAGCTGTGGCGCAGCGTGTGCGGGGTCACGCGCCGCGAGATCCCCGCCTGCCGGGCGCGCGCGCGCAGGATCTTCCAGAAGCCCTGGCGCGTGAGCTTCCCGCCTCGAGCGTTGAGGAACAGCATGGGGCTGCGGCGCGTGCGATCGAGGAGCCGGCGGCCATGCGCGAGGTAGGCCGAGATCCGCGCGTGGGCCTCCTCGCCGAGTGGCACCACGCGCTGCTTCGAGCCCTTCCCCAGCACCGTGACGAGGCCCGCGCCGAGGTCCAGGTCGAGCGTCCCGAGACCGACGATCTCGCTCACCCGGAGGCCGGAAGCGTAGAGCAGCTCGAGCATGGCACGATCGCGCAGGTCCCTGGGCGTCTCGCCAGCGGGCACCGTCACCAGCCGCTCGATCTCCTCGACCGTGAGCACGGACGGCAGCTTGAGGCCGCGACGCGGGCGATCGATCTCGGTGGTGGGGTTGGTGGCGCGGACACCGTCGCGCACCAGATGGCGGTGGAAGCCACGCACCGCGGAGAGCGCGCGCGACACGCTCGCGGGCTTCAGCCCGCCGTCGACCAGCAGCTTGAGGAACCCCACCACCTCGGTGCGCTCGGCGGTGAGCACGTCACGCCCGTGGCGCTCGAGGTGCTCCTCGTACTTGCCGAGGTCGCGCGCGTAGCCGTCGAGCGAGTTGGGCGCGAGCCCCTTCTCGACCGCCAGGAACGCCAGGTACGCGTCGAGGTGCGCGGACACGGCTCACTCGGGCTCGTCGTGGCGCCCGCGCAGGAGCGCGACCTCCTGCGCCAGCACCTTGAGCCTCTCCTCCAGTGAGGTGATGCGCATCGAGAACTGAAGGCACGCGAGCAGCAGGAACAGGATGCCGAACAGGAAGAGCGTCGAGGTGGGCGCGACCGCGCCGATGAGGCGCGTGAGGTAGAGCAGCCCGTCGTACCAGATCACCAGCCCCGTGATCCCGGCGCCCACCACCAGCCACCCCCACGCGAAGGCCGGGCTGAGCCGGCGGCGGCGCACCAGCTCGACGATCAAGAGCAACAGGCCGAACGCGGTGACCAGCGCGAAGCGTTGCTGCGTCTCGGTCATGGGTGGCGCGAGGGCGCGACGGGTGCGGCGCTCGGTTGCCGCGTCCACCGCCGCGCGCCGGCCGCCGCACCCGCCCACGACGGGCGGCCAGCGCGCCGCGCGACGCCGGTGGCGAGCACCACCATGCCGAGCGACACGAGCTGCTTGAACACGTAGTAGAGCTTCACCCACCCCGGATGCAACGTCCGTCCGGGCCGCGGTGGGTACATCCGCACCGGCACCTCGCGGAGCGTGAGCCCCGCTCGCTCCGCCATGACGATCACGTCGGCGTCCGGGAAATCCGCCGGGAAGTGACCGCCGCAGTGGAACTCGAACGCGGCTCGCGAGAGCCCCTGGAACCCGGAGGTCGGGTCGGTGACCGCCCAGCCGGTGAGGATCCGCACCAGCGTGGCGAAGAACCGCATCGTGGTGCGGCGCACCAGCGAGATCGGATAGGCGGGACCGCCGAGGAACCGCGAGCCGAGGACGATGTCGCAGCCGCCCGCCGCGAGCGCGTCCGCGATCACGGCGATGTCGCGCGGCTCGTGCTGGCCGTCGGCGTCGAGCTGGATGACGATGTCGAAGTCGCGCTCGCGCGCGAACCGGTAGCCGGTCTGGAGCGCGGCTCCGTGGCCGAGGTTGAACGGATGGCGGAGGACCGTCGCGCCGGCGTTGCGGGCCAGCGCCGCGGTCCGGTCCCGCGAGCCGTCGTCGACGACCAGCACCGACACGCCCGGCACCACGCGGCGCACGCGCGAAACCACGTCCGCGACGCTCGCGGCTTCGTCGTAGGCAGGGATCAGGATCAGCGTGCGGGCACGGGGACGGTCGGGCGCGCTCACGAACGCTCCGCCAGCGATCGGTAGACCTGGTAGAGCGACCGCCCGGTGCGATCCCACGGGAACAGCCCGGCGCGCCTGCGCCCGGCGTCGACGAGCCGCTCGCGGAGCTCGCGGTCGGAGAGCACCAGGCCGATGCCGTCGGCGATCGCGTCCTCGCGGTGGGGATCGACCAGCACGCCGGCGCCGTCCACCACCTCGGGGATGGACGACACCGCCGACGCCACCGCCGGCGTCCCGCACGCCATGGCCTCGAGCGGCGGGAAGCCGAAGCCCTCGTAGAGCGACGGGTAGACCAGCGCCCGAGCGCCGGTCAGCAGCGCGGGCAGATCGTGCTCGGGCACGTAGCCGAGCTGCCGCACCTGGCTCACGAGCCCCAGCGCGTCGATCTCGCGGTCCACCTCTTCCCACCGCCAGCCGCGGCGCCCGACCAGCACCAGCGCCAGATCGGGATCCACCCCTTGCCTGCGCAGCCGCGCGAACGCCCGCACCAGCCGCACGAGGTTCTTCCGCGGCTCGATCGTGCCGACGAAGATCAGGTACGGCTTGTCGAGCCCGTAACGGACGCGCGCCTCCTCGACCTCCTCCTCGGGACGCGGATGGAACGCCGCCGACACGCCGCCGTAGACCACCTGCACCTTCTCCGGGTCCACGCCGAGGTAGCGCACCACGTCGCGCTTGGTGCTCTCGCTGATCGCCACCACCACGTCGGAGCGCCGCGCGATGTCGCGGTTGCGGAGCTGGTGGAGGAGACGCAGCCGGGGGTTGTGGGCCTCGGGCAGGATCTCCGGGGCGAGGTCGTAGATCGTCGACACGATCCGGCCGGTGCGGCGCGGCAGCGGCACCAGGTCCGAGGTGTGGAACACGTCCACCGGCCCGGTGAACCAGTCCTGCGACGGCCGCCCGATCAGGTTCCAGCCCGCCGCCGACCAGATCCCGAGCGCGGAGAAGAGGCCGGGCCAGCGGCCGCGGGCCCGCGACGCCCACAGCGCGCTCTCGCCGTCCTTGACCCGGTCGAAGTCGACCGGGAAGAAGCGGTAGCGCGCCGGCTCGTCGGCCCGGAGCAGCCCGGCGACCGCGTTTCGCAAGTAGCGGCCGACGCCGCCACTCGTCACGAGCAATGAGGTGATGTCGATTCCGACCCGCACGCTGGCTCCGGCTCGCGAAGGGCGGGACCGGTCATCTCGAGTCCCCTACCCAGGCTCACTGCACCTCCGGTCACCGGAATGCCGTGGACCGGATCTCATCGCACCGGCGAAGGGGGGTGGGGACCGGCGACCGCCACGAACGCTCACGAACCGAGGCGCGCCCACGGACGGTGTGGGCCGCGCCGCACCGCGCGACGATCAGAAGATCGTGTAGATGAACGGCATCACGGCGTTGTTCTCCGTGAGGAAGATGAACGCCGAGAGCACGACCAAGATGGCGATGATGAAACCGAGCCACCACTTCTTCTCGTGCTTGAGGAACCACACGAACTCCTCGAGCAGCGAGGGCTTCTTGAGGGGCGCATCTTCGGTGACCGCTGGTGTTTCGTTCGTCATCGCGACCACGTTCTCCGGATCCGAGAAGGCGGGCGGATTCTAGCAGAGCCGTCGTAACGCATGGAAGCTACGGGCCACCGTCACCACGCACCCCGGTACTGGACCGGCATCTCGGGGTCGGACTCGGTCATCACGGCGAACACACCGAGGCCCACCAGCACCGCGAGGACCACCGCCACCCACACCCGGGGGTCGCGGCGCAGGAAGCGCGAGAGCTGGCGGACGAGCGACGGCGGGCGCTGCATCGGGTCGGGCGGCTCCATCGGGGTCGTCTCCTCGGCTCGGAAAGGGTCCGCTCAGCCCGCGAGCTCACCGAGCGCCGCCTCGAAGGAGCGGGCGACGTCGGGCCAGGCGAAGCCACCGCGCTCGATCGCCGCGCGCGCCCGCGCTCCGAGCGCGGCGCGCTCACCGGGATGGTCGGCAAGGTACTCGAGCGCGTGGATCAGCTCCGGCCGCTCGCGGGCGCCGGTCGGCACGAACCACGTCGCGTCCGGCGGCACGTGGCTCGCTTCCGCAACGGCGGTCGCGATGGTGGGCAGGCCGAGCGCCATCATCTTGAGCCACGCCCCCGAGATGCCGCCCGTGCTCGGGCCGCGGAGAGCGAGGCCCACGTCGGCGGCCTGGATCCAGCGCGCCACGTCCTCGAGCGGCGGGAAGCCGTCGACCACCTCCACCGCCCCGCCGAGACGCCGGGCCCGGATCGCGGCGTCCACGTCGAGCTCGGGAGAGCGCGGGCCCACCAGCACGTAACGCGCGTCGCGGCCCCGATCGAGGAGCGCGCGGAGCGCGTCGAGGCCGACCTCGACCCGCTTGTGCGGCTGGATCAGCCCGAAGCTCACGCACACCAGCGTCGACTCGCCCGCCCCGCGCGCCGCGAGGCCGACCGCCTCCCGCGCGGCGGCCCGGTCGAGCGCGGGCAGATCGACGCGCACGCCGTGCGCCACGTGGCGCACGCGCACCTCGGGCGTGGTGGCGCGCACCAGCGCGGCGAGGTGCGGGCTGTGCACGATCGCGCCGCGCGAGGCACGCAGGATCGAGCGGCGCAGCGGGAAGAGCTCGCGCCGCCGCGAGTGGAGCGAGAGCCGGAATCGCGCCCGCTCGAACCAGCCTCGCGCCGCCGCGCCGGTCTCCGCGTCGCGCGCCAGCAGCCGCGGCAGCACCGCGAGCGCGCCTTCGCTCCGGACCAGCTCGCGCACGAGCGCCGCGCGCGACCCCAGGAACCGTCCCAGCGTGAGGTCGTGGAGCGTGGCGTCGTGGAGGTCGATCACCCCGGGGACGTCGCGGATGAGGTCGAGGACGAAGGCGTGCGCGGCGTGGTTCCCGGCCTGATAGACGACCACGTCGTGATCGCCACGCCGCCCCCGCAGCGCCGCCGCTGCACGGATCGGTGGGCACGGAGGTGCGGGCGCCACGGCCCCGGGGTCCTCCACGTAGAGCGCCACGTCGTTGCGCTCGGCGAGCGCACGGGCGAGCTCGAGGGTGTGATCGGCGATCCCCGACCGCAGCGGCGGCAACACGCCGACCAGCGCGATCTTCACGGTCCACTCCGGGCCGGACCGCCGCCCGCCACCGACGCGTAGAGCCGCTCGAGCCTCGCCGCGTGAGCGGCCGGGCTGCGGTGCCGCTCGACCCACGCGCGGCCCGCGGCTCCCAGCGCGTCGCGGCGAGGCGGGTCGGCGAGCAGCCCGCGCACGCGGTCGACCATCACCACCACGTCGCCGGCGGGCACGCGATACCCCGTCTCGCCCTCCCGGAGCCACTCCGCCACCCCACCGACGTCGGTCGCCACCACCGGGCGGGCGTGGGCGAGCGCCTCGAGCCCGGCCAGCCCGGACGGCTCGGGCCATGCCGACGTCATCACCACCACCGCCGCGGCGTCGAGCCGCTCCGAGAGCGCGCCGCTCTCGAGCCAGCCGGTGAGCTCCACCCGATCGGCGGCTCCCAGCTCGGCGAGACGCGCCGACAGCCAGGATCGCGAGGGACCGTCGCCGGCAATCACGCCGCGGGTCGCGGGCGGCAGCCGCGCCAGCACCTCGGCCAGCAAGCCCAGGCCCTTGTCGGGCTCCACCAGCCGCCCGGCGAACAGCACACCGCTCCCGCTCGACGCGGACCGTGCGCCGAGCGCGGGCAGCTCGACCGGATAGGGCGCGACGGTGATCGCGCCCTCCGGCCAGCCCTGGCTCGCCACCCGGTCGCGCATCGCCACCGAGGCGACGACCACCGGCCAGCGGCGCGCGAACGAGCGCACCCAGCGCGCCCAGCGGTGGACCCGCAGGACGCTCGCGAGCGGCCACCGCGAGAGCCCGGCGCAACGCCCGATCGTGGCCTGCACGGCGCAGCGGCGCGCGGCGAAGCGGTTGCACGCGTGGTCCTCGCGATCGAGCCGGTTCGAGCCCGGGCACACCGGCCGCAGGTCGTGGATCGACCACACCACCGCGGCCGGCGAACCGGCGAGCGCGGCGACGAACGCCGTGTCGGCGACGTGGTGAACGTGGACGACGTCGCCGGCGCGCGCCACCTCGGCGGCGCTCGTCGCCCCGGGGTCCCAGCGCGAGACCTGGTGCCCACGCGCGGCGAGCGCGCGCGCGAGCACGTCGAGGTAGCGCTCGGCGCCGCCTCGCGCGCCGCCATCCTGGTGGACCAGCGCGATCCGCATCGGGGGAGCCGCGGCGCTCGTCAGCACGCCGCGCTCGGCCGCGCGGCGCGGATCAGGCGGTGTACCAGCAATTGATCGTGCACGGCTTCTCGCACACGCGCATCGTGCGGCGCGCGGCCTGGAAGCGCGGGTGCCGCCACGCCTCGTGCAGGCTCAGCGGCTCGCCACCCGCGCCGAGGATCTCACGGGTGTCGGCCTCGCGGCACGAGCTGACCGAGCCGTCGGGCGCGAGGACCAGGGTGTCGAAGCCGGCCGGACAGCGCTTCGGCTCGGGCACGCCGCCCGCGCGATAGAAGGCGACGAGGTCACGCAGGTAGCCGTCGGGGTTCATCACGAAGCCACGCGGCTCGAACGCGCCCAGCGCCGCGACCGCCTCGTCGAGCGCCGCGAGCGCCGCGTCGTCGAAGCGGTGGGCGTCGAGGTAGGCGTCCGGCGCGAGCCCCTGGAACAGGATCGCGTCGGCCCCCTCGTCGCGCAGCCGCCGCGCGAGCGGGACCAGCTCGCCGACGTTGTCGCGGGTGACCACGGTCTGCACGTACACGGTGTAGGGGAGCGTCGGCGCCGCCAGCCGCTCGCGGCACGCGATCGCGCGCCGCACCCACGCCAGGGCCTCGTCGAACGAGCCGGCCCGTCCGCGCAGGCGGTCGTGGGTCGCGGCCCGGTCGCCGTCCATCGACACCATGAAGCTCGCCATGCCCGCGTCCACCAGCGCGCCGACCGTGTCCTCGCCGCCGATCGCGCCGCTGGTGATGAGCGTGGGGACGAGCTCGAGCGCGCGCGCGAAGCGCGTCAGCCGGAGCACGTCGGCGCGCCTGAGCAGCGGCTCGCCGCCCGAGAACAAGACGTCCCGGAGGCCCCAGGCGGCGGCCTCCGCGATGCGCGCCTCGAGCTGCTCGACCGAGAGCTCGCGGGGCCGCGCCGCCGCCCAGCGGTGGGTCGAGCAGAACTCGCAGCGCACCGGACAGCGGTGCGTGAGCAGCAAGATCAGCTTGGAGGGCGGGACGAGCGGCTGGTTGAGCCAGTACGACAGCCGGCGCGCGAACGTGGGGTGCACGGAGTGGCGATCCCGGCATCAACGGAGCGCGGCAGGATATCGCCCCCGGTGTCGAGTTCTGCACGCGCCAGAGGCGCGTTCGGCGAGCGAACGCGAGCCGGCTTGGGGGTGGGGCCCCGCAAAAAACGCGCCTTTGGGGTGCGGGGTCTTCGGAAGACCCCGCAAGACACGTGCGGGGCGGGGATCTGGAACCCGCGTGCGCGTCGCGCACGCTCCCCGAGGGAACATGGAGCCAGAAGCCTGTCGGCGTGCGCAGCACATATCCGACAGGCTTCTAGCCGCGCGCGGCGCCGATGCCGAGGCGCGTCCACAGCGCTTCGCCGAAGCGCTCGCGATCGAAGTTGCAGTTGAGCAGGTTGCAGTTGCGGGTGCAGGCGCGCACCTCGCGACGGCGCTCGCGCGCCTCCTCGGACCAGTAGGCCGCCCTGGGGCTCTCCTCGCGGATGTTGCCCACCGGGTCGAGCCAGAAGCACATCTTGAGGTTGCCGTAGGGATCGAAGGCGATGTCGTCGTCGCCGGCCTTGCACACCACCTGGTCGTCCGCGTTGGGGTTGCGGAAGTACACCTTCATCATCTGCAGCTGGTTGACGGTGTTGCCGACCAGCCACTCGGTGGTGCGGATCTCGACGAGCCGGTCGAGGATGGCGTCGAGCTTGTCGAGGTCGCGCGGGAAGTACGGGCTGGTCTCGTACCAGCGCGGCTCGAACGGGCGGCCGAAGTTCGCGTAGAGCGGCTGGTAGTTGACCGTGTAGAGCCCGTGGTCGCGCACGAAGTCGACCATCTTGAGGAGCTCGTCGAGGTTCTGCTGGCACACGACGGTGGCCAGGCTCACCTGCAGGTGGGTGCGGCGGCGGGTGAGCTCGCCGATCGCCTTCACGGTGCGCGCGTGCGCGCCGGCGCGCTTGCGGATGTGGTCGTGGTGGTCCGGCGTGAAGCTCTCGAGCGAGATGTGGATCTCGTCGAGGCCGGTGTCGACCATCTCCTGGGCGCGGTCGGGGTTCGAGAGCGGGATCGCGTTGGTGGAGAGCCCCACCCTGCACCCACGCTCCTTGGCGTGGGCGATCAGGCCGACCACGCCCTCCTTCAGCAGCGGCTCGCCGCCCACGATCTTGAGCGTGAACGGCCCGAGCCACTCGCGGCACTCGTCGACGACCTCCTTCCAGCGCTCGACCGGCACCTCGCCGGGCACCGGCTTCATCCAGATGTCGCAGTGCTCGCAGCTCAGGTTGCAGCGGTCCGTGATCGAGACGTGGACCTGCTGCGGACGCGGCACGACCTTCCGCCAGGCGGCGTCGGCGCGGGCGCGCAGCTTCAGGTTGTCGCGGAGGCCCGCGAAGTCGATCATCGAGGGGACGGCGGCTCGGGTCTCGTCGGAGGGGGCGAGAGCGAGACTCAAGCTACGAAGCGACGTCGCGGGACGTCAAGGCGACGGCGCGGCGACGGGCGCCTCCACGAAACATGGGCGCCCATATGTATTCCCCAGCCACCCCGTCGCAACGCCCTGATTTCCAGTGGATTGGCGGGGCGTGACCGACCGGCGCCGGGACGCGCATCGTGGTTTGACCCTCTCGAAAATCGCGTGATACCGTGCGCGGCGGGTGCGCACCTTCCCCCGAGCGTGCTCCGCAAGTGCGAAACCCACCGCGACGCTCGAGTGATCCCCGTCCCCGCTAGCGTTCCCCGCCGATCCCCCGTGCGGACCTCGCATCCGGATCGGCGACTCCCTCGCCGGCACGACTCCACCGCCGACGGAACGCTCCCCCCCGGGCCGGGCGTGCTCGAGCACGCTACCCCTTCGCGTCGCGGAGGTCGGTGCGGCCGGATCTGAAGGCCGCGACGACGAGCCGAGACGTTCGAGGAGGCAGCCCGTCCATGCGTCTGGCATTCGTCTACCCCACGTTCCACACGCAGATCTTCAACGAGAATCTGCCGAGCGTGGACGATGAGTTCGGGCTCTTCCCGCACCTGGGTTTCGGGTGGGCGGCGCGGGTGGCCAACCAGTGCGGCTGGGAGGTCAAGCTCTTCGACGGACTCGCCCGCCGCTGGGGCTGCGACCAGGTCCTCGCGCAGGTCGAGGAGTGGAACCCCGACCTGATCGCGTTCTCCTCGCACGCCGCGCAGACGTTCCGGTTCGCGATCCGGTGGGCCCAGAGGTTCAAGCAAGAGACCACCATCCCGATCCTGACCGGCGGCTACGAGGCGAAGGTCTACCCGGAAGAGATCATGTCGCACGGCGCGTACGACTTCCTGTGCGCCGGCGAGTCGATCACCTTCCTGCCCGAGTTCCTGCCCGCCTTCGAGCGCGGCCACGGCTACGACAAAGTCGCGGACCTCGTGTACCGCGAACGTGGCGAGCTGCGCCGCACCCACCCGGGGCGCAAGATCCCGTTCTCCGAGTACCCGATCCCCGACCGCTCGATCTACCCGAACCACCTCTATTTCTCGCACGTCTCGCAGCGCAAGAACTTCACGATCGGGATGAGCGAGATCGGCTGCCCGTATCCGTGCTCGTTCTGCTGCATGCGCAACTCGGGGTTCGACGCGCGCACGCCCGAGCAGCTCATCGCGGAGATGGAGGAGTGCATCTCCCTCGGCATCCACGAGATCGACTGGTTCGATCCGCTCATGCTCCACGACCGCGAGCGCGTGATGGAGCTCGCGCGCGAGGTGAAGCGCCGCGAGCTCGACATCATCTGGTCGTGCCGCTCGCGGGTGGACTCGCTCTCCTGGCACCGCACCGACCGCGAGCCCGACGAGGAGCTGATCCGCACCCTCGCCGAGGGCGGCTGCCGGCGCATCTTCTTCGGCGTCGAGTCGGGGGACGACGAGGTCCTCGCGGCGATGAAGAAGGGCCAGAAGGCGACCAGCCACATCCGCCGCACGCTCGCGTGCGTGAAGGAAGCCGGCATCATGGGTCTCGGCTTCTTCATCGTCGGCGCCCCGGGCGACACGATGGAGAGCGCCAGGAAGACCATCGACTTCTCCCTCACGCTGCCGCTCGCCTACGCGCAGTACCAGATCGCCATCATCAAGCCGCACACCGAGCTCGAGCAGAAGTACGTGATCGAGGGCACCGGCATCGACTACTGGCGCGAGTACATGCGCGGCACCATCGACGAGCACCTCCTGCCCACGCCGTGGACCGAGCTCACCCGCCCCGAGCTCGAGCGCCTCGCCCGCAACGCCTACTTCCGCTTCTACGGACGTCCGCGCTACGCGCTGTGGATGCTGGGCCGGATCGAGTCGTGGGACGAGCTCCTGCGCTACCTCCGGGTCGGCACCCAGCTCCTCTTGCGTCCGCTGCGTCCACCCACCGGCAAGAAGCTGCCGGCGTGGCGGCGCGGCCTGCGCTCGGTGGCGACCTTCTTCGAGGCGCTCATGACCGCCGCCAATCCGGGCGCTCGCCACCCGGTGTTCGGCGCCGGCGGCGGCGTGAAGGGTGCCTGGACCCTCGCCAAGCGCGAGTACACCCGCGTCGAGGTCGACCCCGTGCTGACCCGCGAGCGCGCCAACGAGCTGCTCCGGATCATGGCGGAGCGCGGTCAGACGGTGTCGCCGACCACGCCCAAGGTCTCCTACGCCAAGTACATGCCGGCGTTCGAGGCCATGCGCGCCGAGGATGAGCGGGCCGCCAAGCGCGGCGCCGCCGCGCTCGGCGCCCAGTTCGCGACCGCCCTCGGCAAGTGATGGAGCACCTCGACGCCCGCTGCCCGACCTGCACGGCGGGCCTCGCGCTCCGGCGCGGGGCGGGTGGGCCCGCCCGGCGCGGCGGGCGCGGCGCGGCCGCGGCCGTGCCGATCTCGCGGCTGCGCCGCGAGCGCGACGCCGGGGTGGTGTCGCAGCTCTGGGCGTCGGCCCGGGCCTCCGGCCTCGCGACGGGGGTCGGGTGCGTCTTCTGCCGCAAGCCGTCCGGCCGTGTGATCGTCGAGGTCCCCGACGGCGCGGTCTCGATGGACGTGTGCGCGCGCTGCCAGCTCGCGTGGGTGAGTGATGCGACGCTCGCTCGCGTCCCGGAGCGCCCGCGACCGCCCGGCGTCGCCCCCAACGAGCTCCCGCCCGAAGCCAAGGTCGCCTATGCGCAGGCGATCGCCTCGATGCGGCGCGACCGGATCCGGGAGGAGGAGAGCCGGGACGCGCCCGTCGAGGTCGCGAAGGGCGTCCTCGGCGCACTCGACCTCGTCGACCTTTTCGTCCCGTAAGCGCGCGCGAAACGCACCTCGCGCACGACGGAGCGTGCGCCTCCAGCCGCGTCCCTCCGGAGCCCGACGCTTCGTCGTCGGGACCCGCGCGCGGGCAAGACGCGCTCAGCCGAGCGCGGAGCCGAAGAGCGTGAGGGCGTTGCGGGCGCCGATCCACAGCCCGCCGTCCTTGAGCGCCTGGCTCGCGCGCCGCGCCAGGTAGCGCGGGCGCCCGTAGAAGCTCCACACCGCGCGGTTGCGCAGCCGCCACACCTGCTCGGGCGCGAGCACCTCGCCGGGCAGGTGCGGGATCTCGTTGGAGCCGTCCATGCCGCGCGTGCCCGCCTCCAGCACGCTGCCGAGGGCGAGCTGGTCGCGGAGCTGGGAGCCGAGCCGCGGGGTGGCGACGTTGAACGACGCGTAGTCGAGGTCGAGCTCGCTGGCGAGCTCGATCGTCTCCTCGGCGCTGCGCCGCGTCTCGCCGGGCATCCCGAGCACGAACGTCCCGAGCACCTCGAGCCCGGCCCCCTTGGCCGCCGCCACGCCGGCGCGGATCTCGGCCTGGGTGAGGTCCTTGCGGGCGCTGGCGTTGAGGGCGTCGCTCGCGGTCTCGATGCCGAACATCACCAGGTAGCACCCCGCGCGCTTCATGCGCTCGAGGAGCGCGCCGTCGATGCGGTCGGCGCGCGCGAAGCAGTTCCACGCCACGTCCCAGCGCTCGTCGATCAGGCGATCGAGGAACTCGCGCGTGTAGCGGGGGTTGAGGCCGAAGGTGGGATCACGCACGTAGACCTTGCGGATCCCGCGCGCGCGCAGGTACGCGAGCTCGTCGAACACGCCGCCGAGCTCGCGCAGCCGGTAGGGCATCTCGGCGGTGTTGCAGTACGTGCAGTGGAACGGACAACCGAAGCTCGTGAGCAGCGAGCCGAACGGCTCGGGGCGGCCGAACGGCAGCCGGTAGCGATCCATCGCGAGCAGATCGTAGGGCGGCGCGCCGTATGCGAAGCCCTTGCCCACTCCACGCGCGAACGGGTCGAGGCCGATCACGCCGCGCGCGGTGCCCGCCTCGAGCGCGGGACCGAGGGCCGCGCTCACGAAGTCCGGCAGCGCGCCGTCGATCCACGGGTTCTCGCGCAGGAACCGCTCGGCCTCCCACAGGAACACGTCTCCCATCCCGACCAGCACCAGCTCGGGATCGAGCCGCTTGAGCGCACCGAGGAACTCGAGGTCCTCGGCGTGCGAGACCGCGCCCGAGAGGAACACGATCGCGTCGGGCGCGGCGGCGAGGATCCGCTCGCGGGTGCTCTCGGGCGTGAGCGCCTCGGCGATCGCGTCGATGAACTTGAGCTCGAAGCGCGGGGCGAGCAACGCGGCCTGCGCGAGCAGGTCCATCGGGTGGTAGAGGTACGTCCCCTTCGACGAGTGGCTGCAGTAGACGTCGCGCAGGTAGCGTCGCGCGCCGGGCGGGTTGAGCAGGAGGACGCGTCGGACGGTGCGCGGCATGGGGCGATCGAAGGCTCGGGGTCGCGACGCGGGGGACGCTCACCCTAGCGGTGGGCACGGCGTGGTCTCAAGGCGCGCGGACTCGCGCTGGGCGGCGGGCGGGGCGGGCCGCTCGACCACCTCGAAGCGGTACTCGAGCGACGCCGGCGCCTCGATCACCACGGTCCCGGGGCGGCGCTCGGCGATCACCGGCAGCTCGCCGGCGCGCGAGGTGTCGGTGGCGACGGCGAGCGGCCGTCCGCCGAGGCTCACCACCGAGTGCTCCCCCGCCGGCAGCACGAAGCGCGTCACGTGGACACCCGCCGGCACCGTCGCGTCGAGGACGAAGCGGCGCTCGCCGGCGTCGCGGCCGAAGCTCACGCGCAGCGGCCCCCAGGCGGTCGGCCGCGTGCCGCGCGCGTGCGTCAGCCCGCCGACCACCGGCGCGATCTCGAAGTTCCGTGGCGCCACGCAGCGCACGCCGAGCACGCGCTCGGTGAGGGCCGCGCTCACCGCGCCCGACCACGCGTGCGCCAGGCTCGCGCGCGGCGACTCGGGGTCGCCGGTGGCGCCGATCCACTCCCAGAACGTGTTGCCCGGCTCGTGGGCGAGCATGTGCCCCCAGGTACGCCGCACCAGCTCGAAGCCGAGGCGCGGATCGCGACCGGGCCTGAGCCGCGCGTCGAGCTCGAGGGCGGCGAGGAACGGCCACACGCGTCCGTCGTGCTCGGGCCCGTCGGGAGCGGGATAGCGGCGGTCGACGTTGAGCGGGCCCCACGGTCCCCACAGCCGGTCATGGATCGCCTCGAGCACGCGGTCGGCGTCGTCCGCCGGCAGCCAGTCGAAGCGGAGCGGCAGCACGTTCGCGTCGAGCGACAGCCGCTCGCGGTCCTCGAGCGAGGTCAGGAAGTGCCCGGCCGCGGGGTCCCAGAGCCGGGCCAGCACCGCGCCGCGCACGGTGATGGCGGCGCGCTCCCACTCCGACGCGGCGTCGCTCTCGCCCACCACCCGCGCCAGCTCGGCCGCCGCCGCGAGGCCCGCGCTCACC
>CAYMQR010000035.1:0-17877 GCA_964392195.1 uncultured bacterium
TGGGACCCGCGCGGATTCACTCCGCGCGGGCGGGGGGCTGGAACAGCCCCCCGCAAGAACACGTCGGGCAGTCGGGGTCGCGGGCGATCGCGAGCGTCCGGAACTGCATCGTCGTGCCGTCCCACAAGAGCATCCTGCCGTCGAGGGTGGTCCCCTGCCCGGTCAGCAGCTTGAGGGTCTCGACGACCTGCAGGCAGCCGATCACGCCGGGGGTGGCGCCGACCACCGGGAAGACCTCCTTGGGCGGCGCCTCGGCGATGAAGCAGTTGAGGCACGCCGTGTGTGGTGGCCGGAATACCGCGAGCCGCCCCTCCATCCCCCACACCGTGCCGTGCACCAGTGGGATGCCCTTGCGCAGCGCGCAGCCGTTGAGCACGAAGCGCGTGGGGATGTTGTCCATGCAGTCGACGATCACCTTCGCGTCGCCCACCAGCGCGTCGACGTTGTCCGCCTCGATGCGGGTGGTGATCGCCTCGACCTCGACGTCGGGGTTGAGCCGCGCCACGGTCTCCCGTCCGGAGACCGCCTTGTTCTTGCCGATGTCGCCGGGGTCGTGGAGGATCTGGCGGTTGAGGTTCGACATCTCCGGCGCGTCGAAATCGCAGAGCCGGATCCGCCCCACTCCCGCCACCGCCAGATAGAACACCACCGGCGAGCCAAGGCCGCCCGCCCCGGCCACGAACACCGTCGAGGCCTTGAGGCGCTGCTGGACGCCCTCTCCCCAACCGTCGAGGAGCATCTGGCGCTTGTAGCGCTCGCGTTCACGCTCGGAGAGCGACATGGGATCCCCCGCTCGCCCGCGGCGCGATCGGGCCGCCGGGCGAGCGCGCGAATTGCACGTCGCGGGCCACGACCGGCGAGGCTCGGATCCGCCTCGTCGGCCGCGGCTGGTCCGTGAGATCGCTCACACGAGGCGCGCGGCCAGCGTCACGTCCTCGACCCGCACGCGTCCGGCGCGACACCCGGCGGTGACGGGCGCGCGCCGTCGGATCAGGCGCGCGCGCCGCGCCGCCGCGCCACCAGCAGCGTGACGAAACCGAGAGCCGCCCACGGCGAGCCTCCGCCCGCGACCCGGCCACACGAGTTGGTCGGGCCGTTGACCATGAACGCGCTCACGATGCCGTCGCTCGCGCCCGGAGTGAACGCGCCGAAGCTGGTCTTGCTCGCGGCGTTGCGCGACGGCCAGGCGTTCATCAGGCCGAGCGTGCCGCCTTGCGGCCCCGTCTCACCCATCTTCGCGATCGCCTCTGCGGTGCCATCGGGGTGGCTCACCAGCAAGAGCTCGGGGCCGTTGTCACCGAGCGAGGTCCAGACCGCGACGTTGCCCGCGTTGTCGAGGGGAGTCATCGGCGCCCGGGACGCCGCCAGGCCGAGCACCTGTCCGCCCGCGAGCGGATCGAAGAACGCGACCGCCTTGCGCATCGACGCCTTCGTGCCCACGAACCAGCCGCCCGAGAAGGTGCCGTCGTCGAGCAGGACGTCGGCGTAGAAGGCGATCTGACCGGCGTTGTTGAGGACCGGGTAGAAGAAGTCGAAGTACCGGCCGCCGACGGGCGTGGTGTCCGCGCTGGTCGCGACCCATCGCTTCGTCACGCCCGCGTCGAGCACCATGCCGCGCTCGACGCTCCCGGTGGCCGTAGCGAAGTAGGCGAGCTGGCCGAGGTCGTTGATCGAAGGTGCTCCGACCGGCATCTCGGTGCCGTCCACGAAGCCGAACCACTCGCGGCCGAGGTGGGTGAAGATCGCGCCGTCCGGCGCAGCAGCGCCGACCGCCGCGGCGCGCGTGAGCACGCCGCCGACCGCGGTGTAGATGTCCGCCGAGTACGAGCCGGCGGCCGTCTGGACGTAGAAGACCGCGGTCCCCGCGTTGTTGAGCGAACCGTGGCTGAGCGCGTCGATCTTCTCGCCCGTGGGCAGCGCGTCGCCCACCGCGGCCACCTTGGAGATCGCGCCGGTCGCGCGCGTCCACAGGAACAGCCCGCGCGATGTCGTGCCGCCCTGGATGTCGGCCATGAACAGAACATCGCCACGCGCGTTGGTCGCGGGCGCATAGGCGGTGCCGCCGAAGAAGCCGCCGAACGTGCCGCCCACCGGCGACGGATCGCCGCACGGGCCGTGCGCGCCGCTGCCACCTCCCTGGCCGCAGCCGACCGCGATCGCCGTCAGCGCGCCGGTGGCGTCGGCCACGAAGATCCCCTGGTTGCGCTCGACGCCGTCGATCCAGGAGAAGAACGCGACCCGCCCCGCACCGTCGATGGTGACTGGATCGGCCCACGGGAAAGCGCCGAGGGTGCCCCCACCCGCGAGCGCCTCGCCATACCACGCACGCGCCTGCGTCACGGCCACCGCGGCCGAGGCCTCGAGAGTGGCGCTTGCCGGCGGCGCGACGTAGCGGCTCACGGTGACCGCCTCGACGCTACCCGTTCCGGCCAGTCGCGAAAGCTGATCGCGCACCTTGAGCCGCGGCGTCGCGGCGTGGCTCCCCGCGGCGAACGCAATGGTGGAGCCGAACACGATCGAGGCGGCCAACAGGCGCTTCATGGCGGAGACTCCTCGGCGAGGCATGGGATCGGAACCAGCGAGTCTGGTTTGGCCGGCGCAAGCGGGCCATCGCACGGATGTCGAGGAGCCACCGGGGTGGCCCCTCGAGGCCCCATCCTTCCCTTGTTGCAGCCGAGCCGTGGGTGATCGCGGTCACACGTCTCGTCCGCGCGCCCGCGTCGCGCCTCACGGCGCGGCGTCGTAGGTGAAGCCCTTCTTCGCCGCGTGCTCTCGCACGGTCCGGGCGACCTGCCCGTCGAACGAGTCCTTGGCGTCGCTGGCCTCGAGCTTCTTGCGCTCGGCGAGCACCAGCTCGTCGCGCTGCTTCACGAGCTCGTTCACCTGGCGCTCGAGCTCCGCTCGCTTGGCGATCTGCGCCTTCACGCGCGCGGAGCGCTGATCCGGCGTCAGCGCGCGCAGCTCCTCGGGGAGCTCGGCCGGCTTGACCTCCTCGACCTCGACCTTGCCGACGAGCACGTCCGCGACGAGGTCGCCTTCCCCCGTCACGACCGCGCCCGCGGCCCCGCCGCGCGCCGCGAACGTGGCCTTGTCGGCCGCTACCGCCGCGGGCGCCGCGGCCGCGACCGACACCTTGGCGGCGACCTCCTTGCGGCGCGCGTCGGCGCCGTAGCCGATCGCCGTCGCGCCGAGCTCGCGCGACAGGGTCGCGATCTTCTCGTCGAGCGGCGTCGAGACTGCCACCATGTCGCCGCTCTGGCCGAGCGCCACGAACTTGCCCTCGCCGCGGCGGGCGATGTCCTGCCACACCCGCGCCGTCTCGCCGTCGGCGCCGCACTGCACGGTGTCGACGACGATGTCCTTCTTCACCGCCTCCTCGACGGTGCGCGCATACGGCGTGTCCTGCGGGTAGTCCATGTGCGGCGGCGCGTCGCCGACCAGGAACACCAGCTTGAGGGCCTTGCGATCGGTGCTCCACGAGAGCTTGTGGACCGCGTCGGCGAGCGCCTGGTTGACCGACTCGGGCCCGTCTCCGCCGCCGTCCGCGACCAGCGACCGGAGCTGGCCGTAGACCGCGTCGAGGTCGGTGCTCAGGTCGTGGATCCGGGTCACGTAGGAATCGCCGCGGTCGCGGTACGCGACCAGCCCGATGCGGATCTCGGGCGACGGCTTGGCGCTCACCAGCTCGTTGGCGATCGACCAGATCTTGGTCTTGGCGCCCTCGATGAGCCCGCCCATCGATCCGGTGGTGTCGAGCACGAACGCCACCTCGATGCGCGGCTTGGCGGGCGCCGGCGATGGCGCGGTCGCCGTTGCGGGCGCCTGCGCGGCGGCGGATGGCGCGGGCCGGGAATCCGGCGTGGCGGCGAACGCGAGCGCCGCCGCGCCGAGGACGGCGCCGGTGGCGAGCGCGCGGGAGAGGTGCCGGTGGCTTCGGATCTTCATGGTTCCTCCGTTAGCGGTGGGGTGGGTCGGGGTGGAAGCGCGCCAGCGGCGCCGCGGGTTCACCGGACCTCGTCGACGACCTCGATCGTGCGGCCGGCGATCCGGACCACGACCTCGCGGCCGAGCGCGAGCCAGGCGCCCGCGTCGCGGCTTCCGCGCGCCAGGGCGAAGTACTCGTCCGAGCCGAAAACCACGCGAACGCGCGGCTCGCTCGCGTGATCGGCGACCTCGGTGTCGATCCAGCGCGCGCCGTTGCGATGGAAGACCTTCCCCGCCACGGTGCGCTGGCGCTCGAGCTGCTCGCCGCTCCACCGCAGCGAGGCCTCGAGCTCCGCGGCGCGCGGCGCCTCCGCGGGCCGAGCGGCGAGGTCGTTCGCCACTTCCGCCTGCTTGGCCTCGACGCGGTCGGCCGAGTCGGCGCGCGACATCTCGTCCGCGACCTTGGATCCCGCGACCGCCGCGGCACCCGACGGCGTGTCGCGAAAGATCGAGTACTCGCGGCCGGCGGCGCCGGCCGAGGCCGGCGGAGGCGCAAGGGACGCGAGCGGCGCTGGCACGTCGCGGCGGCGCTCGTCCTCCAGGATCAGGTACGACGTGTACGGCGTGACCAGCCCGTGGCGCCTGGCGAGCCGGGTGACCTCGTCGCGGAGCTCGGGGCTCTCGCCGTGGCCGCGGATCTCCTGGAGCAGGAAGCCCACCCGCCGGGTCGCCCACAGCTTGGAGAGGAACGGCGCGTCGGCGGCCGCGGCGGCCGGGAAGTCGACGCTCTGCGCGAACTCGCGGGTGGCGCCGGCGAGCTTGCCCGTGAGCACGACCCGCGCCTTCCCCGCGCCCGAGAAGCGGCCTAGCACCACGAGCTGATCGCCGTGGAAGAGGTCGGGCAGCTCGCGTGGCTGGACCTTCGAGAAGCGCACCTCGCCGCCCTCGACGGTGAGCGAGAGCCCGGTGAGCGCGGGGCGCTCGATACGGCTCGCGAACGACGCGATCTCGCGCTCGATGTCCTTCTGCGTCCCCACGTACCGGGCCGCGCCGCGGGTCGCCTCGGTAACCCCGTCGAGGAAGCGGGTGTCGACGTCGTCGCCGACGCCGAAGGCGAACACGCGGGTGCCGCGCTCGCCGATCCGCGCGCGCGCCGCCGCCACGAGCTTCGACGCGTCGGTCTCCCCCACCGTCGGCATTCCGTCGGTCACGAAGGCCACGACGCTCGGCCGCTCGGCGGCGGCGCCGGTGCGCGCCGCGAGCGGCGCGAGCGCGGACGTCAGCGCGTCCTCGATCGCGGTCCCGCCCGCCGCCTCGAAGCGAGCGACGAAGTCGAGGGCGCGGGAGCGGTTGGCCGCGCTCGCGTCGACCAGCTCGGCGAAGAGCGGCTCGGCCTCGGTGCTGAAGCGGACGATCTGGAAGCGGTCGTGCGGCGCGAGCGTGGTCACCGCCTGCCGCAGCGCGCGGCGGAGCTGCTCGAGCTTGGCGCCCCGCATCGAGCCCGAGGTGTCGACCGCGAACACGACGTCCTTGGGGACCACCTGCCCGATCGGCGCCGCCGCGCCCGGCGACGCGAGCACCGCGAAGTAGCCGTCGTCGGATCCGGCCTCGCGGTAGGTCAACACGCCGAGCCCCACCGCCGCGCTCTCGTCGACGTCGTAGTAGAGCCGGAACGCCGAGTCGGGCCGCGCGTGGCTCTGCTCGAACCCGACGAGCGCCGCGCGCTCGCCGCTGCGCTTCACCTCCACCGCGTGTGTCGGTGACCAGATCGCCTTGAGCGGCACCTTGCTCTCGACGTGGACCGCGATCGACACCGAGTCGATCGGCGCCGCGCTCAGCTTCTCGGTGTCGAGCGGGTAGCCGTATTCGACGGTGCCGCCGTCGCGACGCAGCACCTGCGTGTAGGCGAGGCGGATGCGCTTGGTGGAGCGCGGCTCGATCGGGAACACGTGGACGCGGAACGCACCCCGCTCGCCGTACTCGAGGAGCGCCGGGTCGCGCATGCGCCGCACGATGTCCTCGTAGATGCGGCGCGCCTCGGCCGCGTCCACCAGCTCGGCCTTCTGCTCGCGTCCCTCGATCTCCATCGTGAAGCGTTCGACCGCGGCGTCCTTCGGGATCGGGAAGAAGTAATCGCCCTCGAGGCGCCGATCGCCCGGGTTGCGGAACACCTGCTCGACCTCGGTGATCGCGACCTGGTCGCGGATCGCCACCTTCACGTGGTGCGACTGGATCTCGAGCGGCGCGAACGGCGGGTGGCCGGGCGGCACCGACGTGGGCTGGGAGACGACGATGAAGCCATCCGCGGATGCGATGCCGGGCGCGCACGCGAGCGCCGCCAGGATCGCGAGCGCCGCCGCGGCGCGCGATCGACCGAACATGGTTCCTCCCCGTGCGCGCGGGGACGATCCGTCCGCCCGGACGGCTCCTTCCCGGCGTCGCGCGATGAAAGCGCGCGAGCGCCGCGAAAGGTTCAGCGGCTCGACGAGGCCGTGGCGAGGCGCAGGCGCAAGGCGCCGGCGTAGAAGACGAGTACTCCCGCGAGCCACATCAACTGCGGCACCAGCGTGATCGAGTGCCCGCGGAAGGCGAAGAGCGCGGGGTTCCACGGCGCCGGCACGTAGGTCCAGCCGGTGGTGCCGGTCGCGAGCAGCTCGATGGTGAGTTCCTGGAGCTGTCCCCACGCGAGCAGCACGCCGAGCTCGCGCGCCGAGCGGCGCGCGAAGTGCGGCGCGGGCGCGAGCCGTCGCACCAGCGCCACGCCGGCGAGGAAGAGCCCGCCGTCCCACAGCGTGTGGCTCGCGATGATGACGGGGAACGGATACGGCGGCGGCGACAGGAACTCGAAGATCCGTACCACCCCGAGCCCGTCGAGGGTCGAGAGCGGGATCTCCCATCCGAGCCCGACCGCGCAGCCGAGCCCGAACAGGCGCGCGGTGAAGGCCGAAATGCGCCGCGTGGCGCGGAGCGCGAGCACGACGACGAGGATCGCGCACGCGATCGCGACGTCGATCCACCAGAAGTGCGCGGCGATCCAGGCGGCCATGGAGCCAAGCCTAACGTCGCCGCGTCGGCGTGCGGGGCTGCATTTCGCGCGCGGGTGGATTATGAAGCGACGATCATGAGAACGCTCACCGAGTTTTCGCCGATCCTGCTGCGCCGCGGCGCCGAGCTTCGCGCCGCCAAATCCACCGAGGGTCTCGAGGGCGAGGCGCTCGCCGAAGCGCTCGCGGCCGAGCTCGCGATCCCCGCCGAGCGCACCGCGCGCCTCCTCGAGGCGCTCGACGTGGCCGGAGATCTGGGCGCGCTCCGGCTGGTGCGCGTGTTCCAGGGCGAGAGCGGCCCACCCGGTTCGATCGCGCGCGGCGAGTTCCACTACGTGCTCGATCGGATCCCGTCGATGGCGCGGCGCGACCGCGACGACCGCCGCGGCGGCCGGGGTGGTGGCCGGGGTGACCGCGGCGGGCGCGGCGGCGGCGGTGGACGCGGCGGCGACCGCGGCGGCCCGCCGGGCGGCGGGCGCGGCGACCGGCCATTCGGTGAGCGGCGCGAGCGCACCGGCCCGGACACGCCGCGCGCCGGCGAGGGCTGGCAGCTCACTCCCGCGCCCCGCGAGCCGCGCGGACCGGGCGGCGACCGCGACCGAAGCGGCCGCCCCCCCCGCGGCGGCCGACCGGGTCCCGGTGGCGGACCGCGCGGACCGCGCCTCGGTCCCGACGGCAAGCCGCTACCCCCGCGACCGCCGCGCCTCGGTCCCGACGGCAAGCCGCTACCCCCGCGACCGCCGCGCCTCGGACCGGACGGCAAGCCCCTCGCGCCGCGCGGCCCCCGCGGGCCTCGCCTCGGCCCCGACGGCAAGCCGCTCCCGCCGCGCTGGCCCGACGCCAACGGCAACGGCCCCGACGGCAAACCGTGGCGCGGCCGCGGTGGCCGGCCCGCAGCGGAGCGCCAGGCCGCCCCAGCGACGGCCGATCCGACCGCCGACGCAAAGCCGAGCACGCCGACCCCCGCCGAGAGCGCCGCTCCGGTGCCGAGCGAGTCCCCCGAGAAGAGCTGACCCGCTCGCGGGCAGGCCGTCAGGGGCTCGCGCTCGTTCCGGCCGCACGGCGCCGGGCGTATGCCTCGCCCTGCTCTCGCCTGGTGCGGAAGCGCGTCTTCAGCCCGCAAACCTCGGCAGCCTCCTGCTGCGACCGACGGCTCGCCGCGATCCGACGGCGATTCGTCGGTCTCGCGACGAACCCGTCCGAGGTTTCCGGGCTCAGTAGGGCGTCCGCGCGCACTCGTAGGTGAGCGCGATCGCGGGACCGGCGTCGAGCACCTCGAAGTCCCGTGGCTGAATCGCCTCGAGGTCGCGGGCGCCCAGCACGCCGTGCCACTTGGCGGCGGTCGTCCGATCGTCCTGCGCCGTGAGGGCGACGTTGCCGCCGTCCGCGAGGACCATGCCGTAGCGTTGCAGCGCCCGGGCGACCACGCGCGCGCCGTCGCCAGGCAGGCTCGCGAGGTCGTAGTCCGCGCGCAGCCGCCAGCGCGAGCCGTAGACCGGCGCGGCCGCCGGGCCCGCGGGCGCGCCCGCGTGCGTGGCGGGGTGCACGTACGCGCCGGCGCGGATCCGCGCGTTGGGCAGGATGAACCGGATCGCGTGGGCGATCTCGCCGCGCGCGACCTCGTCGGCGGTGAAAAGCAGCGGCGCGATCGGGAGACCGGCGGCGTCGGCGCTCGTGCACTGTTCGCCGCGGCCCTGCGGTAGATAGACCCGCGTCATGTCCCAGGCGGCCAGGCACCCGCCGTAGAGCGTGCCGCTCGCCAGGTTCGCGCGCCACATCTCGAAGAGCCGGTTCACCCGCCGATCGACGACGATCAGGTGGCAATCGCCGTCCGACTCGCAGGCGTAGCCGCGCTCGCCCTCGAGCGCGCCGCCCTCGGGCAGCGGCACCTCCACGGCGTCGCAGTCCGGGGAGTAGAAGTCCTCGGTCGGCACGAACGCCCGATCGGGAGTCGAGGCCACCGCCTCCGACACCGTGATCGAGAAGTCGATCTGCAGGCGCCCGAGCCCGAAGCCACCGTTTTCCGCCAGCCAGCTCGTCACTCGCTGCGAGTCCGCGGCGAGCGGCGCCGCTGACACCGCCTGGTACATCCACGTGTCCGCCGGGAAGTAGCGGCCCGCCGCGGGCGGCGGGTCGCCGCCGGGTCCCGCCCCTCCTCCGCCGCCACCCCCTCCGTCCGGCGGTCCCGCGGAACCGCCGCCCGAGCCACCGCACGCCGCGAGCACCATCAGCACGGCTGGTAGGAACCTCCGCGATGCGGCGGCCGTCGCGCGGGGGCGATCCGGCCCGTGGGCACGCATCCAGCGCTACCCGCACGGCGCGGCGAGGTACTCCAGTCCGCGGTGGAGCACGAACGGCTCGGTGGTCGAGAACGGACCGTCGCACAGCGTCGGGAAGAGGTTCGGCGAGTAGATCCAGGCACCCCCGGTCCAATCCTTGGAGAAGCCGCCGGCGGTGATGGGATCGTTCGGGTCGAGGATGACGACCTCCCAGTGGACGTGGACACCACTCGCCTGGCCGACGTCACCCTCGACGCCGAGGTACCGTCCCGACTCGACCCACTCCCCCTCGTTCAGCCCCGCGCCCAGGTAGTAGTCGCCATCGACCAGCACGGGGCCGGTGGCGGTCACCGTGCCGGTCGCGGGGTGCGAGTACTTGGTCCACTCGTTACAGAACTCGAGCTCGCAGCGGATGCACCAGTCCTCGTAGTCGCGCGGCTTGCCGGGCCACTCGACGCCGGCGGGCTGGCAGTAGGGATACGGGTGCTCGATCCACACGTAGTTGTTCGACGAGGTCGGTTCCTGGTGGGTGTCGACGATGAACCGCACCCAGCCCGGCGCGGTGGCCGCCAGGCTGCCGCGCGCCGATCCCACCCGGCCCATGTCGAACTCGCCGTTGTGGTTCCAGTAGTCGTTGGTCACCCGCACCTCCGTGTCATCGACGAAGGGCAAGCGATACGTTCCGCGCGCCGGCGGACCGACCTCGCAGCCGACGGCGAACCCCCCGGCCAGGAGCCACGCGAGACAACCGTGCATCGGAGCTCGAGCCATGACGTCCTCCCGACTCGGCGGCGCGAGGCGGCTCGTCGCGGAGTCCGCGAGCGACGAGCGGTGGTCTCGCACTCGTTGGTAGGCGCCGCGTCTTATCAGCCAACGTCACGCTCGCTCCCGACCCTCGTCAAGGCGAGGGACGTGAGCGAGTGGCGCGCTCTCCACCGGCGTCGAACGAGGCCGGCTTGTCGAGCCGCATGGCGCGCGAGGCGGGACTCGAACCCACGACCTTCGGCTTCGGAGGCCGACACTCTATCCAACTGAGCTACTCGCGCGAGTAGAGCCCGCGCAATCTATGTCCCAGCCCGAAGGGCGTCAACGCGGGCCGCGAGGAACGCCGGCACCGGGCTCACGCAGCGGCGGCTCGCCGGACCGGGTGGAGAACACCCTTGTTCGGTGGTGCGGTCTGGGCCACAGTGGCGCTCCTCCTGCGAGCTCCGTGATCGACGCCGCTGCGCATCGAAACCCGCGCCAGGACGCGGGCGGCCTACCGACGGGCCGCGCCGCGCCGTGGGCGAGGAAGCTCGCCACCGAGCCGCTCCTGCACTTCCTCCTGATCGGCTCGGCGCTGTTCGGGTTGCAGGCGTGGCGTGGCGCTCCCGTCGCCGCGCCGGGGTCGGCGAGCACCGCGGCCACCGTCGTGGTCACGAGGGCCGACGTCGAACGCCTGGAGTCGCTGTTCGCGAAGACCTGGCAGCGCCCGCCCACGGAGGCGGAGCGAGCCGGGCTCGTCGAGGACCACGTCCGTAACGAGATCTACTTCCGTGAGGCGCTGGCCCTCGGGCTCGAACGCGACGACGACGTGTTGCGGCGGCGCCTGCGCCAGAAGCTCGAGTTCCTCTACGAGGACGTGGCGTCGCTGACCGAGCCCTCCGACGACGAGCTCGGCCGGTTCCTCCACGACCACCCCGATCGCTACCGCATCGAGCCGCGCATCGCCTTCCACCAGGTGTTCGTGCGCGCCAATGCGTCCCGACCGCAAGCCGAGGAGGCGGCTCGACGCGTGCTCGGCGAGCTGGAGCGAGGCGCGGATCCCCGCTCGCTGGGCGACCCCACGCTGCTCTCGCCGGACGTCCCGTCGACCGCGCGGTCCGAGATCGCGAGGCAGTTCGGGGATCGCTTCGCGGCGGCGCTCGACGCGGTGCCGCCGGAGCGCTGGTCGGGTCCAGTCGCGTCGACCTTCGGGTGGCACCTGGTCAGGGTCGACGAGAGGATCGACGGCCGCGCACCGACGCTCGACGAGGTTCGCGAGGCCGTTCGGCGCGACTGGATGGTGGCGAAACAGCAAGCGCTCAAGGACGCCGACTACGCGCGGCTCCGCCAGCGCTACACGGTCACCGTGGAGTCCGCCGGCGCGGACGCCGCGGCCGGACGAGACGACGCCGCGAGCGGGACGGGCTGACGGGTGTCTCACCGCGCGCTCGTCGCCGTCGTGCTGCTGGCGTGGTTCGGGCTCGCGGAGCCTGCCAGCGCTCACGAGTCCCAGCCGGCCACCCTGGAGCTGCGCCAGCTGGCGTCGGACCGCTACGAGGTGGCCTTCCGGGCACCGATCTACTTCGGTGCGCGCCACCCCGCGCGCCTCGAGCTGCCGGCGACCTGGACCACGCTCGCGGGACCGACGTCCGCGCAGCTTCCCGACTCGGAGGTGGTTCGGCGGGTGGTCACCACCGCCCCTGGCGGCGTCGACGGCGCGGTGATCCGGTTCCCGAACCTCGAGGCGACCACCACCGAGGTCTTCGTCCGCCTCGTCCGCCTCGACGGCACCACGGCCACCCTGCTGGCCCGGCCGACCCGGCCGTTCGTCGAGCTGCGCGGGGCGCGAGCGTGGTTCGTGGTCGCGGGCGAATACGCGGGTCTCGGCGTGCACCACATCCTGCTCGGGGTCGATCACCTGGCGTTCGTGGTCGGCCTGATGCTGATCGTGAAGGGGCGGACGTCGCTCGTGAAGACGATCACCGCCTTCACGGTCGCGCACAGCATCACCCTGGGGATGGCCACGCTGGGCCTCGCACGCGTGCCGCTGGCGCCGCTCAACGCCGCCATCGCGCTGAGCATCCTGTTCCTCGGCCCGGAGATCCTGCGGACCTGGCGCGGCCACACCAGCCTGACGATCCGCTACCCGTGGCTGGTCGCCTTCCTGTTCGGGCTGCTGCACGGCTTCGGCTTCGCGAGCGGGCTCACCACCGCCGGGATGACCCGGGCGGAGCTGCCGATCGCGCTGCTCGCGTTCAACGTCGGCGTCGAGCTGGGGCAGCTCGCGTTCATCGCCCTCGCGCTGGCGCTGGCACGCTCGTGGCGGGTCCTGGAGGTGCACTGGCCGCGCTGGGCGGAGCTCGCGCCGGCCTACGTGGTGGGCAGCCTCGGGGCCTACTGGACGCTCGAGCGCACTGCGGTCCTGGTGGGGGGGCTCAGGTGAGCGGCACCACCAGGACGCGGCGCCCTGCGTGGCCGGTGGCGCTCGCCGCCATCTGGATCGGCCTCGCGCGCGTCGCATCCGCGCACGTCGAGCCGGGCGCGGCGATCGGCTTCGCCACCGGGTTCCGCCACCCGTGGTCCGGTCTCGACCACGTGCTGGCGATGATCGCGGTGGGTCTGTGGGGCGCGCAGCTCGGTGACCCCGCGCTCTGGGTGCTGCCGATCACCTTCCCCCTCGTCATGGCGATGGGAGCCACGATGGCGCTCGCCGGGCTCTCGCTGCCCGGCGTCGAGATCGGGATCCAGCTCTCGGCGGTCCTCCTCGGCGCGATGGTGGCAAGCCGGTCGCGGCCGAAGCTCCCGGTGGCGGCGGCGCTCGTCGGGTTCTTCGCGATCTTCCACGGCCACGCCCACGGCACCGAGCTCCCAGCGGGCCAGAGCGGGATGGTCTACAGCGCCGGCTTCGTGGTCGCCACCGGCATCCTTCACGGAGTCGGGATCGCGATCGGGCTGGTGCATCGCTGGCGGGCCGGCCGGCTCGCGATCCGCTGCGTGGGCGCGCTGATCGCGATCGCGGGTGCGCTGCTGCTATGGGGGGCGGTCCGGTGACGCGCCGTGGCCGGTGCGTCACCGGTGCCGGTGCCGCCGCCGTCGTCGCGGTGGCAGCTTGGCCACGAGCCGCATCGGCGCACCTCGTCACTACCGGCATGGGGCCGGTCTTCGACGGAGTCGGCCACCTGCTCCTGACTCCCGAGGACCTCGTGCCGGCGCTGGCGCTCGCGATCTATGCAGGGCTGCGCGGGCCAGCCCCGGCGAGGCGCGCGACGTTCATCCTCCCGGCGGCATGGTGGCTCGGCGGCATCGCGGGCGCCTGGCACCCGGCGGCGACGACCGCCCCCGTCGCGGCGCTGTGGTTCCTGGTGCTGGGCGGGCTGGTGGCCAGCGACGCGCCATTGCCCACGCCCGCCATCACGGTGCTGGCGGTGGCGCTCGGGTTGGTCGTGGGCTTCGGCAACGGTGTGGCGTTGAAGGGCATCGACCTGACCAGGGCGCTGACCGGAAACGTGACGGCGGTGTTCCTCGTCGTAACGCTCGCGTCCGCTTTCGTGGTATCGCTTGAGCGCCCGTGGATGCGCATCGCGGCGCGGGTCGCCGGCAGCTGGATCGCGGCCACCGGGCTGCTCATGCTCGGCTGGGCGACGCGCTGAAGGACGACGACGAAGACCAGCGGCCGTCGAGGCCGGGGAGGGGAAGAGGTGATGGCTCGAGGGGGGCTTCGGTGGTTCTTGGTGGTGGCAGCATTCGCGATCGGCCTCGCGTCACCGGCGCGAGCGGAATCCGCTCCCGGATCGGGATCGGCCCAGAGCGACATCGGCACGGCCGACCCGGATCAGCTCGCCAAGCTCCATCCCGCCAAGCCGCCCTACTCGCCCTACGCGGGCCGCAATTATCCGACGCGGCCGTACTTCGGCGACACGCACCTGCACACCTCCTTCTCGATGGATGCGGGCGCGTTCGGCGCACGCCTCACGCCCCGCGACGCCTATCGGTTCGCGCGCGGCGAGGAGATCACCTCCAACACCGGACAGCCGGTCAAGCTCTCCCGGCCGCTCGATTTCCTGGTGGTCGCGGACCACTCCGACGGGTTCGGGTTCTTCCCCCAGCTGATGAGCGGCGATCCGACGCTCCTCGCCACCGAGCAAGGACGGCGCTGGTACGACCAGATCCACAGTGGGCAGGGCGCCGTCGCCGCCATCGACATCATCCGCAGCTTCGGACGCGGCGAGCTGCCGAGCGGCTTCCCGCTGCCGGGTACGCGCGGTTATCGCGCGGCCTGGAAGCAGGTGATCGACGCCGCCGAGGCCTTCAACGACCCGGGACGGTTCACGGCGTTCATCGGGTTCGAGTGGACCTCCAACACGGGCGGCAACAACCTGCACCGCAACGTGCTGTTCCGCGAGGACGGCGCCAAGGCGAGCCTCGTCGAGCCGTACACCACGCTCAAGCCGCTCGGCAGCGACAACCCCGAGGACCTGTGGAAGTGGATGGCCGCGACCGAGGAGCGCACCGGCAGTGAGGTGCTGGCGATCCCGCACAACGGCAACCTGTCGAACGGGCTGATGTTCCCGATGATCGAGGCGTTCGGGAAGAAGCTCGACAAGAACTACGCGGAGACCCGGGCGCGCTGGGAGCGGCTCTACGAGGTGACCCAGACCAAGGGGACCAGCGAGGCGCACCCCTACCTCTCCCCCAACGACGAGTTCGCGAGCTTCGAGATCTGGGACAAGGGCAACCTCGACCTCAGCGTGCCCAAGACCAAGGACATGCTGCAGTACGAATACGCCCGCACCGCGCTCCAGAGCGGGCTCGTGCTGGAAGCGAAGCTGGGGACCAACCCCTACAAGTTCGGGCTCATCGGCAGCAGCGACGCCCACACCGGCCTGGCGGCGATGGAGGAGGACAACTTCTTCGGCAAGACCGCGCCCCAGGAGCCTTCCGCGGAGCGACTCACGAAGGCGTTCGTCAAGGGCGCGACCGGCGGGACATCGATCATGGACTGGGAGGTGGGAGCCTCGGGCTATGCGGCGGTGTGGGCCACCGAGAACAGCCGCGCCGCGATCTTCGACGCCATGCAGCGGCGCGAGACCTACGCCACGACGGGCCCGCGGATGGCCGTGCGCTTCTTCGGCAGCTGGGACTTCGAGGCGAAAGACGGCCACAACCGCATGCCCGCCGCGATCGGCTACGCGAAGGGCGTGCCGATGGGAGGCGACCTGAGCGCAGCTCCCGCGGGCAAGGCGCCCACGTTCATCGCCGCCGCCCTCAAGGACCCGATCGGCGCCAACCTCGACCGCATCCAGATCATCAAGGGCTGGGTCGACAAGGCCGGCAAGACGCAGGAACGGGTGTACGACGTGGCGGTGTCGGGCGACCGGACGATCGATGCCGACGGGCGCTGCAAGACCGCGGTCGGCAGCACCGTGGACGTCGCGAACGCCACCTGGACCAACTCCATCGGCGCGCCCGAGCTCATCACGGTGTGGAAGGACCCCGACTTCGACCCGGCGCTGCGCGCGTTCTACTACGTGCGCGTGCTGGAGATCCCGACGCCGCGCTGGACGGCCTACGACGCGAAGCGTTTCGGCACGACGGCACTCGACGGGACCACCATGACGTTCCAGGAGCGGGCGTACACCTCGCCGATCTGGTACACGCCCGCGTCCTCGTGACCCGGCAACCACGAACCGGCGGGCGTCAGCGCCCGAGCGTCTCCGCCGCGATCCGCTGCAGGAACGCGCGCTCGTCCACCGACACGCGGGGATCGGCGTAGCGATTGCCGACCGGGCTGGTCTCGAAGAGCGCGCCGTAGAGCACGCACGCGGCGAGATACGTCCCTTGCGGCGTGGGGTGGCCGTCCTCGATCGCGAGCGCGAGCTTCGGCCGCTCGCGCAGCGCGCGGGCGAACGCGACACCGGCGGGCACCACCGTCGCGCCGATCTCGGCGCCCACTCGCCGGTACGCGGCCGCGAGGTTGGCGGTGGTGACGCCGTGGCGAACGCTGTCCGGCCTCTCCCACGTCATGAGCAGCGCGGTGCGCGCGCCCGCGGCGCGGATCTGGCGATCGAGTGCGAGCGCACCCTCGCGGAAGTCGTGAGTGAACATCACCGGCGTCTGGCTCTGCTCCTGGAGCACGACGACGTCGTAGGCGTGGCCGGCGAGGGCGTCGCGCACCCTCGCCTCGCTCGCGAACTGCTCGAGCCGGTAGCCGCCCACCGTGATCCGCGTGGTCTTGCTCGCGGGCGCGAGCTTACCCAGGACCACGTCGAGGCCGCCGTTCATGTCGGTGTAGCTGTTGCCCACCAGCAGCACCCGCAGCGGCTTGGCGGACGCGGGATGAGCTGCGAGCGCGACGAGAAGGCCCAGCAGCGCGGCGAGCGTCGCGCGGAGGGCGGTGCGCGGCCGCACCGTCGGCCGCCAGGGATCGGTCCGCGGGGCCGCCGACGGAGCGGCGACGCTCCAGGTCGGCGGGTGGGCCCGCACGAGGCGCTCGTTCAGCCGCGCGGCGCGGGCGGCGCAGCGGCGGCGCGCGAGCCCGACCAGCTCGAGCGCCCGTAGGGCTGCGCCGGCGGCAGGTTCTTGAGGATCCCCTTGCGCTCGCAGATGCGGCGGAAGTTGCAGCCGCCGCAGCGGCGCGCCTCGGGGAGCGGCTCGAAGTCTTCCTCGCGCGCCACGTTCACGCTCGGGTCGACGAGCCGCCGCTTCATCTCGAGGATGGAGCTCCGGATGTACTCCTCGCCCTCGACCGACTGCGCGTCGGCGAAGCCCACCCGCTCCACCTCGCGGTGGTAGAGGTAGGCGATCTCGAGGTGGATCGGCTCGTTGCCCGACGCCCACCGGGAGCGCGCGTAGTAGCCGTAGCAGAAGAGCTGGATCTGGTAGTCGTCGCTCTTGGTCTTGCCGGTCTTCCAGTCGAGGATCACCACCTCGTCGTCGGCGGTGCGATACGCGAGGTCGAGGACCACGTGCACCGGCGTGCCGTCGAAGTCGAAGGTGTCCATGGTCTCGACCGAGAGCCACTGCTGCGACGCCAGCGCGCGCAGCTTCCCGACCACGTCCATGGCGTAGAAGTTCCGCAGGTTCTGCATGCTCTGCTGGTAGAGCGCCTGCCAGGTGGTGTCGGCGATCCCTTCCTTGTATTCGTGCTCGACGAGCGCCGCGGCCTTGCGATCGGTGAGGTAGCGGCGGTTGTTGGAGGCGCGGTAGTCGGCGCGCATCCGCTCGGTGAGGCGCTTCTCGGCCTCCTCCGACGGAATCCAGCCGCCCTTCTGGATCGCCTGGATGACCTCGGCGATGGTGTCGTGGACGGCGATGCCGGCCCACATCCAGCGGCTCTTCAGGCGCTTGAGGAGATCGGCCTCCTTGACCTCGGGAGGCGCGCTCGGATCCCAGCCGCCGTGGGCCAGGTAGTACTGGTAGTAGTAAGCGCGCGGGCACTCGGCGAGCCGCGTCGAACGCGACATCGACCACGAAAAGGGGTTGTCGCGGATCGCCACGGAGCGACCTCCAGAGCACGCGGCCGGCGCGGGACGGCCGAAAAGGGCGGGATGGCGGACTCTACCGGATGTAGTGGTACCGGTCAACGAGACCCACGAGATGTCGTGGGGGCGGGTCGAAGCGATGCGGTCGCGAAGGATCGCGACCCGCCCGACCGATCGGCGTCCCTGCTGGAGGGCACGGCGCTTTCGCGCCTGGTCCGGCGCGGCCGCTAGCCGTCCCCGTCGATCGCGGCGGCGAGGTCGGGGAAGGACAGGATCGGCGGCACGCCGGGCACGCGGTCGCCGAAGGCCACGAAGCGGGTGCCGGCGCGCTCGGCGGCCTCGCGGTCGGTCACCGCGTCGCCCACGTACACGGCCGCCTCGGCCACGACGCCGAAGTGCTCGAGG
>CAYMQR010000036.1:0-17518 GCA_964392195.1 uncultured bacterium
CTGCCGCCGCTGCCGGCGGCGGTGGCAGCGCATCCCGCCGCCGAGGAGCGGCTGCCGCCGGAGTGGATGGAGCCGCCGCGCGCCGAGCGGCGCGGAGAGTCGCGCACCGCGGAGGCGCGCCGTGACGCCACGCGAGCGAACGACGCTGGTCCCAGCACCGCCGAGGTGTGGGGGCGAGCGCCCGGCTCGGTCGCCGAGCTGATGCGGCGCCCCGTGCCCACCCGCTGGGTCGCGATCGCGCTGCTGGTGGTGGGGCTCGCCGTCGCGTTCCAGATCGCGCGCGGCCTCTTCGAGACCGTGCAATCCCACCTCGCCGGGCACGCGCTCACCGTCGACGGCCTCGCGGACGTCATCGAGCTGAGGGAGATCAAGCTCGAGAGCGGCCGCCACTGGACCGGCGTCGCGCGCGCGTCGTTCGCCGCGCTGCCGAGACGCGAGCGGGTGAAGGCCGCGCAAGAGCTCGTGAGGCGCGTGCGCGCGGCCGGCTTCCACGAGCTCGACGTCGAGGACGAGCGCGGGCAGCCGCTCGTCGACTACTCCGGCGCCGTGCTGACCATCCACGAGCCCCGCAGGGACGAGCGCGCCGCGGCCGGCGCGCCGTAGCGACGCGGGCGGCCGACGGGGCGCCGCGCTCACGACGCCGGATCGCTCACGCCCGGCCCGGTCCAGAGCGACGTGGGCTGAGGCCCGCGGCGGCGAGCACGCCAGTGCGCCCACTCGAGGACGGCGTGAATGATGTGCGGGAAGGGCAGCATCGATCCAAAGCAGACGCCCACGATCTCCAACGCGTCGCGATCTCCCCGCGCGGCTCGCTGCAAGATCCGTCCGAGGAGGTGAAGGAACTGGCCGGTCGGGGCGTAGATGCTGACGCTCAGGACCAGCAGAAGTGCGCCGAACGCGAGACCCAGCGCGTAGAGCCCCGCGTACCAGCTCGTGCTCGGAGGCCGCATCCGTTCGAACGGTATGTCGCCGTGCCCGGCGATCATCTCCGGGAGCACCGCGAGCAGCGCCGAGGCGTTCTCGAAGTGGCCGTCGATCGTCACACTGGTTCGTCCGGCGTGGAGCACTGCGCGTCCGAATCCGCGCCACTCGATCGACTCGACGTCGCGCCACGCAAGCGACGTCTCGCGTCGCCGTGTCACCACCCGGATGCCGTCTCGGCCCAGCCACAGACCGCGAGGCGAATCGCGACGGGGCTCGAACAGTCCGCCAGCCCACGGCGCGAAGTGGACCGTCTCGCCAGCGGCGATGGCCTCCACCAGCCGTAACGCGAGCGGCGGTAACGCGAGCGCATAGATCGCCTCGATGGCTCCGCGCCGCCGATCCTTGCGGCCGGAGAGCTCGATCGAGCGGTGGGCGGTGAACCGCACGGTGACCGTGTCGGCCACGCCCGGCACGGGCGTGATCGACTCGACATCGCTCCACGGGAGCGTTTCGGGTCCGGCGTGCCGGCAGCGGTGGTCGACGAGTCCTTCCGCCGTCACGGTGATCGCGCGGACGAGCCGGGGGTACCACCACACCCCTGCCAGCGAACCGACCGCCAACAGACCCCACAGCACCTCACCGAACCCGTCGAACCTTGCTCGATCAACGAGCGGCTGGGCGATTGCGAATCCCCCCCATAGCAGCGCGAAGAGCAGAAGCACCCCCCGTCCAGTCGTCGCACTCATCTCGGGCGCGCACACCACCGGGAGCTCGGTCGCCTCGATCGGCGGCGGCTTCCACGGATTTCCCGCGGGAAACACGCCAGCGTTCATCGCCGATTCAGCGGGCCGGGCGCGGCGGATCGACCCAGCGGGCACGCCCGATCACGCTCGCTCGGCGTTCAGTCCGGCGCCGAGGTGCCGTCGAGGCGGAGCAGTCTGCGATCGAAGGTGCCGAGGGGCGTGTGGCCTGCGGCGCGCGCAGCGTTGAGGATCAAGCAATCGGCGATCTCTACCGTGTTCGAGCTTCGGAAATCGGCGAGCGCCTGGCGGACGACTGCAGGATTCTCGAGCACCAGCTTGTCGTGCTCGAGCAGCATCGCGAGGATGGTGGCCACGCCCCCTCGGGAGCACTCGTAGATCGACTCGAGCACCCACATCGCCTCTTGCAGCACCAGCAGCGACACCCACGCTCCGCGCTCGACGAAGCGCTCGGCGCGCGCGACCTGCGCCGCGTCGTCACGCGCGAGAAGGCGGACCAGCACGTTGGTATCAACGGCGCGCATGCCGTTTGCGGATGTGCGCGGCGATGGCTGCGTCCATCTCTTCCACGGAAACGGGTCGGGATCGCTTCTCCGGAAACGCCGCCTGGTGGATCTCTTCGGACGTGAACTTCCCGGCGCGCCGGATCACGATCGTGTCGCCCTCGGCTTCCCACACGATCTCGGATCCTGGAACCAGCCCGAGGCGGCGACGAACCTCGGCGGGAACGGAGATCTGCCCTTGCTGCGTGATCCGAGAGGCAGCGATCTTCATGAGCGTACAGTACCGGGGTAAGTGGTCGGCGTCAACGCAGGACCTCGCCGGGCCGGCGAGGCGCGATCACGTCTCTTTCACGCGGTTCGCGAGCACGCACATCGTGCCCCGCTCGTCGAGCTCGGGGACGGTGAAGGTCACCGCGCCGCTCACGTTGTTGCCCCACGGCTCGAGGAAGTGATCGATCAGATAGGCGATCCACTCGGCGCCGGAATGGAACTTCGCTTCGCGGTCCCACTCGATCGCGGAGCCGTCGGCAGTCCGTTCGCTCACACAGCACTCGGAAACCGCGCGTACATGCAGGTGTTGCGCAGGGTGCCGTCGGGGGCGCGGCGCTCGTGGTGGAGCAGACCTTCGAGGACGAACGCGCAGCGCTCGGCGACCTTGCGGGACGCCACGTTCTCCTCGTCGGTGACGAGCTCGATCCGCACCACGCCCAAGTGTGTGAGGGCGTAGCGGCTCACGTGCTCGACGGCCTCGGTCATGAAGCCTTCGCCGTGGCGCGAGGTCCGGCACCAGTAGCCGACCTCGACGCGCGGCGTGCTCCACACCGGCCGGTGCAGGCCGGTGGCGCCGAGGAGCTGGCCGCTCGACTTCTCGAAGAGCAGGAACGGCAGGTCCTTCCGCGCGAGGAAGCTGGCGTGCGCGTTCCGGCACCACGCCTCCGAGAGCTCGGGGCTCTGCTCGCCCGCGACCCACGGCAGCGACGCGAGGAACCGCCGCATCTCGGTGAGCGACTCGGCGATCCCCTCGTGTAGCGCGGCGCCGTCGCCAGCGCGCGGCGGGCGAAGGTGAAGGCGCGGGGTCTCGATCGCCGTGGGCAGGTCGAGGAGAACCGGGTCGATCATTCGGTGAGCGCGCGTCGAGCGTCGGTGTAGGGCGGCAGCGTGGAGAGCCGTGGGTCGTCGACCGGTCCGCCGATCGTGAAGTGGTAGATCGTGTGGAAGCGCTGTCCCGTGAGGCCGAGCGTCCCATGGACCGCGTCGTCGAAGAAGCAGCCGATGCCGGTGCCGCGGATCCCGGCGGCCTCGGCCTCGAGGTACAGCACCTGGCCGATCATCCCGGCTTCCCAGTGGAGCCGCCGGTAGGCCCACGGACCGGCGCCGCGCACGGTGTCCTCGAGCTCGGCGAGCATGCCGAAGCTCGCGACGCCGTCGCCGGCGATGTCCTGGCCGCAGCTCACCGACTTGGCGAGGGCGATGCAGTCACCTTCGCGCAGCAAGAAGAGCGGGAGGTCCGCAGGCGCGCCCGCCGCGTGCTCCCAGCGGAAGTCGCGCTTCATCGCGGCGCGCAGCGGCTGAACAGTGCTCGCCTTGCGCGGCAGCGCGTAGAGGCCCGGCGTGAGGCCGTCGACCCGGTGGACGAAGAGCAGCAGGTGGACGCGCGGCTCCCAGCCGATCGCGTCCCAGGGTGGCGCGCTCGCGCCCGCGTCGTCCGCCGGTAGCAGCCTGCGCAAGACGTGGAAGAACGTGTCCGCGCCGAGCCGGGTCTTGCCGTCGAGGTCCACGGCGCTGCGGCGCTGGGTGACGATGCGCCGCGCGGTCGGCGCATCCGGCGGCACCTCGGTGATCCGATCGCTCGACGTGGAGCGGAGCGTGCGGGTGCGCGCCTCGGTGCGCGGCTTGGCGGCGGCGCGCGCGGTGATCTCGATCACGTTCCAGTCGACGTGCTCGGGGCTGAGCGTGTTCGCGCGACCGGACCAGCGCGCGTCCGCGAGCGCGGCGTCGATCGCATCCGGTTCGAGTCCGAGCGGAAGCGACACGTCACCGCTCGCGGTCATCACCACCGCGAGGCCGTCCGCCTCCTCGCGCTCGCGCTCGTGGAACCCGTCGATCCGATCGGTGCCGAGGAGCCGCGCGACGTCGTCGTCGCCGAGGTCCTCGAGCAGCACCAGCCGCCAGCCCAGGCTCGCCGCCGCCAGCCGCAGCGCCGCCCACGCGTGGCCGGTGTCGTGGTGGCAGTAGCGATAGGCGCGTTCACCGTATTTCCACGCCTCGCGCCAGTGGATCGAGGTGAGGCCGGCGAGGAAGCTTCCCGCGGGAAATCCCGCGAGCAACGCGCGCCCGTGCTCGGCGGCTAGCCGCGCTCGCACCTCGAGCGCGTGCTCGGCCGGTGCGTAATGAGCGATCCACCAATCGGCGGCGGCGCCCGCGTCGAGCGCCGCGCCCGGCAGCACCACGTAGCCCTCGGTGGGGTGGAGGTTTCCGCTCGACGGGTTGGCGCGCAGCGACCAGCGCGAGCCCTGGAACTCCTTCCACGCCGTGAGCCCGAGGGCGAGCTCGAAGAGCGTGCCCACCGCGCGCGCGTCGAGCGCACGCGGCGCCACCGCACCCGCGTGAAAGAGCGCGGCGTAGCCGGGACTCTCGTCCTCGCGGCCGAACGGCAGGTGCACCAGCTCCGCACCCTCGAAGCGCCGGAACGGATCCGGCTGCGTGGCCCAGTCGAGGTAACCGAGGCTGCGCGCGTAGCGGTGATGGTGGTGCTTGGTGGTCTGGTGGTACGCGAGGACGATCTCGGTGGGCGAGGGCGGCGGTCGCGGCGGCTCGCCGGGCGTGCTCGGCACGCTCACGCTCGCGCCGCTGGTCCCCGCCGGCTTCCCGCCACCGCGCTTCTTCCACCCGAACATCGCTCGTCCTCCGCTGCCCGCGCGGCAACCTATCCCACCGCCGCGTGCGCCCCGTGCGCGTACGGCCCGGCCGCCGTTTCGGTTGCGCGAAATCGAGCCGTATACTCCGCGTGAGAGGACCGCTCCCCAAGGGAGGCGCAACCGTATGCCGAGCTCGTTCGCACCTGGACTGCTGATCGCGATGCCCCAGCTCCTCGACCCGAACTTCTACCGCTCCGTGGTGCTGGTGGTGGAGCACGGCGCAGAGGGCTCGTTCGGGCTGGTCATCAACCAGGTGTCGCCGCTCACGATGGGCGAGTTCACGAACGCGCAGAGCCTCCTCTACCGCGGCGACCCGACGCGGCCGGTGATGATCGGCGGACCGGTGAGCCGCGAGGTGGGCTGGATCCTCCACTCGGCCAAGCACGAGTACGACGACACCCACCGCGTCACCGGCGGCATCAGCATGAGCCGCTCGATGGCCGCGCTGCGCGACGTGTGCGAGAAGGGCGACGGCGAGTTCCGGCTGTTCATGGGCTACGCGGGCTGGGGCCCGGGCCAGCTCGAGGCCGAGATCACGCAAGGAGCGTGGGTGACGTCCGACGTCGACCCCACGCTGGTGTTCGCGAGCGACGCCACCTCGGTGTGGGAGACCTCGCTGCGCAACATGGGCATCAATCCGCTCGCGCTGGTGCCGGGCGGCTCCGCGATCAATTGAAGACCACGCGCCGCTGATGGCCTCGCTCGGAGGCGCACCGGCGGGAGCGCGCGCGGCCCGGCTGGCGCGCGCGGCGATCCTGCTCGCCGCGCTGCTCGTCAACGTCCCGCTCCTCGGCGCCGGCCCGGTGTACGACGACCACGCGCTGGTCGAGCGCAACCCGCTCGCCCACGCGCCGATCCAGTGGCGCGCGATCTTCACCACCGGCTACTGGGCCGGCACCGGGATCCGCCAGGGCAACGAATACCGGCCGCTCACGGTGCTGTCGTTCGCGGCCCTCGATCCGCTCGGCCTGCCGGCGCAGCGGCTCGCCAACGCCGTGCTTCATGGCGCGGTGGCGTTGCTGGTGGGAGAGCTCGCGGCGCTGCTGCTCGGCCTCGAGTCCGCGCGGCTCGTCGCGGGGCTGGTGTTCGCGCTCCACCCGGTGCACGCCGACGTGCTCGGCACGCTGGTCGGGCGGGGCGAGCTGCTCGCGGCGGCGCTCGGACTGACGGCGTGGTGGGCGCATCTCACCGCGCGGCCGCGGCTCGCGGCGGGCACGGTGTGCGCGGCGTTCCTGGCCAAGGAGGGCGCGGTGGTGATCCCCGCGCTCATGCTGCTCGGCGATCTCGTGAGCGGCGACGGCCGACCGCGGATCCGCCCTTGGCTCGAGGCGAGCCTCGGGCTGGTGGTGGCGATCGCGATCCGCCTCGCGATCATGGGCGGGCTGCTCGCGGTCGAGCCGATCGGCGCGGGGGACAACCCGCTGGCCGGCGTGGCGCCGGAGTTCCGGGTGCTCTCGGCGCTCGCCTCGTTCGCGACCGCCGCGCGGCTCACGCTCTTCCCGGTGGGGCTGATGCCGGACCGCTCGGCAACGGTGGCGCTGGTCCGCGCCGTGACCACCGACGTGCGCTGGGTGCCGGGTGTCGTGGTGCTGGCGGCGACGGCGGCGGCGCTCGCGGCCGCGCTGCGAGGCGCCCGCGGGGCGCGGCCGTGGGCGCTCTCCCTCGGAGTGTTCGTGCTCGCCTACCTGCCGGTCTCGAACCTGCTCTTCCCGATCGGGACCGCGCTGGCGGAGCGGCTGCTCTACGTGCCGTCGATCGCCGTCGGCTTCGCGGTGGCGGCGCTGGCGGCGCGGCTCGGCGGCCGCGGCCGCGCCGTGGCGGTCGGCGGGTTCGCGGCGGTGCTCGCCACGGGCTCGCTCGCCGCGGTGTGGCCGTACCGCAGCGAGCTGGCGCTGTGGCGGAGGATGGTCGAGGTCGCGCCCGCCAACCCCAAGGCGCGCATCAACCTGGTCGCCGCCTACACCACCCTCGAGCGCTACGACGAGGCCGAGCACGCCGCGCGCGAGGCGGTGGCGCTGGCCCCCGGCCGCGCCGAGCTCCACCACGCGCTCGCGCTCACGCTCTCCAAGCGAGGAGACGCCGCTGGCGCCCTCGCCGAGGCGGGAGAGGCGGCGCGGCTCGCGCCCCACGACCACGCCATCCTGCTCACCTTCGCCGGGCTGCTCTACGACACCGGCCGCGAGAGCGAGGCCGAGCCGGTCTACCGCGCGGTCGTCGCCGCGTTCCCCGACGACGGCGAGCCGTGGTGGTACCTGTCGCGGATCGCCGAGAAGCGTGGCGCTCGCGGCGCCGCGCTCGCGGCGATGCGCGAGGCCGCCGCCCGCTACGCGAGCGACCCCGAGTGGGGCGCGCGAGCGCGCCGCGAGGTCGCCCGGCTCGGCGGGTAGGGGCGGATCCCCTCGCCGCGCGCCCCGCCTATTCTGTCGCGCGCAGCGCGGCGAGCGCGGCGTCGTTGGCGAGGACCACGACGCGTACCCCGCCGCCGATCTCGGTGACGCCGTCGATCGGCTCCTTCGCGACGTGCTTCCTGAGCGTCGCGACGAAGAGCGGCTCGGGGCTCGCGAGCGCGGCGTCGAGCTCCGCGCGGTCCTTGGTCGTCGCGATCGGGTGGCGGGCGTAGAACACCATCGTCGGCCGGTAGAGCCGGTAGTGGAGGATCCGCCCCGGGGTGCGATCGAGCGCGCGCCCGATCCGCACCGCCACGTCGCGGGTGGCGCCGTGTACCTGTTCGCCGAAGGCCGGCATCGCGACCACCGCGACGAACAGCGCGAAGCCCACGAACGCGGCACCCGCCGCCGCGAAGAAGCGCCGCGGCTGGCCGCTGCGCAGCGCCCGCGCGCCGGTCAGCGCGAGCCACCCCAGCGCCGCGCCCGGGACCAGCGGCCACCAGCCGAGGTCGACGAGCTGGGCGCGGTTCTCCTCGGCGAGGAACGAGCCCACGAAGCGGCCGATCGAGCCCGAGAGCAGCAGGCACGCGAGCGCCGCGAGCGCGATCACGCCGACCAGCACCCGCTCGCTCGTCCCGACCGCGCGGCGCCGCGCCCAGCGCGCCTCCACCTCGAGCCCCGCGGCGATCGCCGCGGCCGGCAGCGCGGGGAACACGTAGTTCGCGAGCTTGCCCTTGGAGAGCGAGAAGAACACCAGCACCGCCGCGAACCACGCGAGCGCCATGCGCGCGAGGCGGGCGCGGACGGCGGCGTCGGGCCGCGCGTCGGCGCGGCGCGCGGCGGCGAACGCCGCGGGCAGGTAGACGATCGCGGGCAGGAACAGGAACGGCACGTTGGTGGCGAAGTACCACCACGGCTTGTCGTGGCCGGGCAGGCCGCTCACGAAGCGCTCGAAGTGGTGCTTGAAGAAGAACGTCTTCGGGAACTCCCAGCCCGCGAGGGCGGTCTCGATCACGAACCACGGCGCCGTGAGCAGGGCCCCGACCGCGAGCAGGCGCCCCAGCGAGCCGCGATCGACCCGGCCGCGGAACGGCCCGTTCCACGCCCGGTAGACGCCGAGCGCGAGCACCAGCAGCACCGGCGCCACGATGCCCTTGGTGAGGATCGCGAGCGAGGTGAAGACCGCGAGCCCGGTGGCCCCGCTGCGCGGTTCGACCACGCCGTCGGCCCACGCGAACGCGCTCAGCCACATGCCGGTGAGGAAGAGCGCGAACGTGGCGTCGGGGAGGCCGAGGCGGCCGAGCGCGACCGACTCGCCGGCGATGGCCGTGAGCAGCGCGGCGGCGAACGCGGCGCGCGTCCCTGCGAGCCCGTCGAGGGCGCAGAACACCAGCGCCACGAGCGCCGTGAGCGCGAGCGCCGACGGCACCCGCGCCGCGGTCTCGCTCTCGCCGAGGAGGGCACGGCTCGCGAGCTGCGCCCAGTAGTAGAAGATCGGCTTGTCGAAGCGCGCCGCGTCGTTGAACCACGGCGTCATGCGGTCGTCGCGCGCCTCCATCTCGCGCGCGGCTTGCACGTAGAACGCCTCGTCGCGGTCGAAGAGCGGCGCCACGCCGAGGCGAGCGCCGTAGAGCGGCACGACGATCGCCGCGAGCAGCAGCGCGGCGCGGGCGCGCGACGGTGGGCGAATGGTGTTGGGCTCGTGGCTCACGCGGTTCGGTCCGGCGGGGAAGACGGGGGTGACGCCCGTCACGCGGACGCCACGGAAGAGGCATAGTACGAGTGGGCGGCGAGTTCGAGTGCCCGCGCGTCGCCGCCGGCGGTGACGCCGATGCTGCTTGCGGCACCGCTCACCCGCCGATATATGGGAACCGGTCGCCCCCTTCTCTCACCGTTCGCCGGTCTCCTCATGGTGGTGCGTTCCTCGTCCTCGCGGCGCCTCAAAGTCGCGCTCGCCGGGGCGTGGCTCGCGTGCTGTGGCGCCCGCGCCGCCCACGCCGCGGCCGCGCACGCGGCGACCTCCACCAACGGGCTCGCGCCGGCGCGCGCCTACGACGCGGTGATCGCGCAGGGCGCCGAGCTCGGCGCGCTCCTCGGCCGGCCGATCCGCGACCTCGGGCTCTTCGCGTCGAGCCCCACCGGGCTCGCGCCGATCCCGTTCCAGATCGACGAGCGCGAGGGCACCGCGCCCGCCGACGCGCCGTGGGTCTACACGCTCGGCGCCTACGCGCGTCCCGACGCCGACGGCGGCGCGCTCGACGCCAACGACGAGCTGGTGTTCATGGCGCGCGACGCGGGCGCGCGCAGCGACGTGAAGCCGCCACGCGCGACCGTCACGCTCGAGCTCGTGGTGCGCGACCCGGTGAGCGGCGAGCTCGCGTACGCGTACCTCGCCGCGTTCGAGCAGCACGCCGAGACCAGCCCGCGGGCCTACGTCCACCTCGACGTGACGGCCGACTCGGTCGGGACCGACAACTACTTCGTCGCCACCTCCACCTCGGTGCCGATCTCGTGGTCGGACTTCCGGATCCGCGACTCCCGCGGCCAGTCCGCCCAGAGCCTCCTCGACCGCTACAAGGTGCGGGTGCGCGCGCTCTTCCTGCTCGGCCTGGTGGAGTGGAACGTCAACGAGGAGCAGCTTCGCTCGGTGCCGGTGGGCTACCGCGCGGGTCCGATCCGGGTGATCCGCCGCGTGAAGAACAGCGTCGACGCGGGGCTCGGGCTCGAGAGCGCCGAGTACCTGGTCGACAACGTCTACTACGACAGCGCGATCCTGGTGCCGGCGTACGTGGCGGTGCCGTACGAGCCGGGCTTCTTCATGAAGGACATCGAGATCCGCACCTCCGTCGACTTCACGGACGCGATGATGGGCTGGACCTTCACCAGCTCGCGCAACCCCACCCCGGTCAAGATCGACGGCGTCATGTCGCCGGAGGAGCGAGCGCTCGACCGCGGCGACACCGACTGGATCGTGCTCGCCAGGGGCGAGCAAGCGCTGATCTCGCGGGTGATCCGCACCGACTCGCGGCTCGCGCGGGTGCAGCGGCTCCTCTACTACGTCGACGACGCGGCCCGCGCGGACAAGCCCGAAGCCGCGCCCGGCCAGACGCCCGAGGTGGGCTTCGTGTTCTCGAACTTCGCGGGCGTGACCGCCGGCTCGTACCGGACCCTCGGCGAGATCTACGTGGTGAACGGCTACCAGCGCGGCCTGGAGACGCGCTTCCTCGAGCTGCGCAGCAAGCCGCTCGTGGTCACCGCCAGCGTCGTTCCGTGACGGGGAGGCCGCGCCCGTGAAGGTCGTGGTGGCGACCGACAAGTGGCGCGGCTCTTTCGGCTCGCGGGAGGCGGGCTCGGCACTCGCCGCGGGTATCGCCCGCGCGCGGCCCGGCGCGGCGATCGAGGTCGTGGAGGTCGCCGACGGCGGCGAAGGGACCGTCGCCGCGGTGCTGGCGCGGGCGGCGGACGGCGAGGGCCGCGCCACCCGCGTATCGGGGCCGCGCGGCACGGCGGTGGAGGCGCGCTGGGCGATCCTCCTCGGGCGGCGCGCGCTGATCGAGACCGCCACTGCCGTGGGCCACGCGCTGCTCGGCGCCGGGGAGCGCGAGCCGCTGCTCACCACCACCCGTGGTGTCGGCGAGCTGGTGCGCGCGGCGCTCGACGCGGGCTGCGAGCGGATCGCGCTCGCGCTCGGCGGCAGCGCGACCGTCGACGGCGGCGCCGGGATGGCGCAGGCGCTCGGCTTCCGCCTGCTCGATGGCCGCGGTCGGGAGCTCGCCGCGGGTGGCGGCGCGCTCGTCGAGCTCGATCGCATCGACGCGGCGGGCGCCGATCGCCGCCTGGGGTCGGCGCGCTTCGAGGCGTGGTGCGACGTGACCAACCCGCTGGTGGGCGCGAGCGGCGCGGCGCGGGTGTTCGGGCCGCAGAAGGGCGCCACGCCGGACGCGGTGGAGCGCCTCGAGCGCGGGCTGACGCGGCTCGCCGAGGTGGTGGAGCGCGACCTCGGGATGTCGATCGCCGCGCTGCCGTCGGCGGGAGCGGCGGGCGGGCTGGGCGGAGCGGCGGCGGGGTTCCTCGGCGCGCGCCTCGTGCTGGGCGCTGGATGCCTCCTCGACGCGATCGGCTTCGACGCGCTCGTCGCGGGCGCAGACCTCGTGGTCACCGGCGAGGGGCGTTTCGACGGCGTGGCGATGCCGGGGAAGCTGCCGCTGGCGGTGGCCGAGCGCGCCGCGCGGCGCGGGATCCCGGTGGTGCTGGCGTGCGGTGAGGACGCGAGCGGCGGCTCGGGTGCCGAGGGGCTGGCGGCGGTCTTCTCGGGCCGGGATCTCGGACGCGCGGCGGGCGAGCGGCTGGTCAGCGCCGATCTGGAGCGGCTCGGCGAGCTCGTCGCGCGCGCGCTCGCGCCCGGGGGATGAGCGCGGCGAGGGCGAACGCCGCGAGGGTGCTCGCCGGCCCACCTCGCTCGCGTGCCGCGCGGACCGCGCAGCCTCCGCCGCCGTGCCCGCCGGCGCCGCTCGTCGCGGGCTGCGCCGCCTCGATCGCGTAGCGGTAGGTGCCCACCGGTCCGCCGAGCAGCACGTTGAAGCTCAGGTTGGAGATCACGGCGACGCGGTCGTCGGCGCGGTTCCAGTCGGCGAGCGGGATCTCGACGTGGGAGTCGGCCTCGTCGAGCACGTGCTGGTCGACCGTGTAGCGGCGGGTCACGGGGTCGCGGGCGAGGATCGTCACGCCCCACTTCATGCCGGGGAGGCCATCGAAGCGGAACACGCCGTCCCGGCTCGCGGGATCGGCGGCGAAGCGGACGTAGTTGGACGCGAGCGGGCGCGGCGAGTGGGCGCCCGATTCGCCGCTCGCCGGCACGGCGTCGTGGGTGAACGTGATGTTGACGCTACCGAAGATCGAGCCGAAGCGCTCGGCGAGGTCGTAGCCGTTGCCGTCGGCGTACGGCCCGACCTTGTAGTTCCACTCGGCGTAGGTCTGGAAGTCGGTCGCGAGGTCGCCGCCGGTGGCGCGCAGCACGCGGTCGGTGGCGTCGAAGCTCCCGCCGTAGGTGTCGAGGGTGGTCTCTTCGAAGATGCGCCGCAGGACCGTGCGGTCCCCGCCGCGGCTGTCGACCAGGTACTTGGACCAGCCCGGCACGTAGTTGAGCAGCGGCACGAGCGAGTGGACGCTGAACGCGGGCAGCGCGAAGCGCTCGCTGGTGAGCAGCGTGACGAAGAAGCGGTCCTTGGGGTCGTCGCTCTCGAGGACGCCGTACAGATCGACCTGGTGGTAGGTGGCGGAGTTCTCGCTCAGGAAGCCCTCGAGCACCGGCCCGTACGCCATCTGGCAGGCATGGATCAGCTCGTGGCCGAACACGCTGCGCACCACGCGCTCGCTGTAGAAGGGCTGGAGCGGGTGGCGCGCCGGGTCGGCGCCGGCGCGGATGTCGGCGTTGACGAGGATGTGGCTGGCGCCGCGGATGCCGCCGTCCGGGAACGTGACGCCGCGGTTGAAGTGGTTGGGATCGGGAATGCCGGGCTTGCCGAAGCTCATGAGGTAGACGTCGTAGCGGTCGTCGCCGCCCTGCGCGCCGTCGGGGGCCGGCGCCTCCCAGCCGAGCCGGTCGATCCACTCGCTCCACGCGAGCTCGAGCGACTCGCGTCCCCAGGTGACGAAGGTGTCGTCGACGGCGTCGTCGCCCTCGCGGGTGAAGTGGATGAGGACGTGGCCGTCGCGGGTGGCGACCGTCTCCTCGGGGCCGGTGAGCCGGCCGTAGGGAAACTCGCGGGCGCTCGCGGTGGTGGGGGCGGCGGACGCGAGCCACGCCAGCGCGACCGCGACCGCCACCACCGGCACCAGCCGGGCGAGCGGGGACGGCACGCGCTCAGCTCGTCCGCGGCGGCGGCGCGCCGGGCGCGTCGGCGGGAGCGGTGTTCGCCGAGCGCCACAGCGCCCACGCCCACAACCCCAGGAACGCCGACGAGAAGTTGAGGCGCACGTCGCGCCAGTCGAAGAAACGGATGAAGAACACGTCCTTCACTTGCTCGGGGCTCGCGTCGAAGGCGCGGACCAGCGCCGCCAGCATCGCATCGTAGTGCCGGTTGATGAGCCCTTGCAGGCACTCGTCGAGGAGGCCGATGAGACCGGTGATCGCGAACGCGCTCGCCTGGCGCCGAGGGCCGGTGAGCGACGGCGGCAGCGCGCGCAGCACCAGCACCGCGAGCAGCCCGTATTCGAAGAGGTGGAGCTGCTCGACGGCCTCGTGGCCGTAGATCACCAGGCTCACGGCGTAGAGGACGGCGAGGAGCACGAGCTGCCGCCAGAACCGCGCGTGGCGGACGCGCGCGCGGCGCACGAAGTGGTGGACCGCGAAGACCGCGAGCGCCACGAAGAGCGTGGTGGCCGCGTAGCGCAGCGGCCACTCGCCGACGTGGTTCTTGATCCAGCGCCGCACGCCCGAGACGAGCGGCAACGTGGTCCAGATCAGCAGCGTGAGGGCGAGCGGCGGCACCCACGCGCGCCGCGCGGCTGGCGCGGTCTTGGGCCGGCTCGGCGGCTGGGTGGCGGACCTGTTCACGCTCGACTCGCGATGCCGAGGATCGCATCCATCCGGCATGCCGTCAGTGGGCGGGCCGCGGCTGCGCACGCGGGCGAGTCTTCGCGCCCTTGACGGAGTTGTCGTGCAGATGGTATCGATAGTGAAAATCATTATCAATAACCAACGGAGGATGCTGATGCCCGCTGCACTCGCGACCGATTCCAGCGACGACCGTGCACCGATCTCGCGTTACGCCCGGCTGCTGTGCGTCGCCGCCGTCGGGGTCTGGCTGAGCGCCGCGCCCGCGAGCGCGCAGCAGCCGGCGCCCACCTCGGGCGAGGCGCCGTCGGGCGCCCAGGAACGTTACCGGCCGAGCTTCGAGAGCACCCTGGGCACGACCACCCTCGGCTCCTACGGCGAGGTGATCTACAACAACGAGCTCTCGGGCGGCAGCGATCGGATCGACCTCCGCCGCGTCGTGCTGTTCCTGGCCCACGACTTCAACGACTGGATCTCGTTCTTCGCCGAGCTCGAGCACGAGCACGCCGAGGGTCTCGAGGCCGAGCAGGCGTTCCTCGAGTTCCGCGCGTTCGAGAAGGCGACGTTCCGAGGCGGCTTGCTGATCCTCCCGGTCAGCCACATGAACCTCTACCACGAGCCCGTGTACTTCCACTCGGTGGAGCGCCCCGACGTCGATCGCTATCTGGTGCCGAGCACCTGGCGCGAGCTCGGCGCGAGCGTCTCGGGTGATCTCACCGACTGGCTCTCCTACGAGCTCCAGCTCAACAACAGCCTGGCGCTCACCGACTCGGACGGAGAGCTCAAGCTCGAGGACGTCGAGACCGAGGGGATCCGCGAGCTCCGTCAGGAAGGCCGCCAGGCGCTCTTCAACGACGTCGGCCTCGCCGGCCGCCTGACCGCCAAGCCGACGCTCGGGCTCGACGTGTCGGCGAGCTTCTTCACGGGCGAGGCGGACCAGTCGAAGTCGGTCGAGGTCGACGACGCCGAGGTGAAGCTGCCCGACGCGCGCATCACGGTGCTCGAGACGGACGCGCGCTTCCAGCGCGGCGGGTTCGACCTGCGCGGCGAGTACGCGATGGTGTTCGTGGACGAGGCCGACGAGCTGAGCTCGCTGGCCGGAGAGACCGTCGGTGAGCGCCAGCAGGGCTTCTACCTCGAGGCGGCCTACGATGTGTTGCGCCTCATCACCGACACGGAGCAGCGCCTCAACCTGTTCTACCGCTACTCGTGGATCGACCTCGCCAGCGACGTGCCGGCCGGGTTCGCGGCCAACCCCGAGAGCGAGTGGACGATCCACAGCGTCGGCCTCGCCTGGCTGCCGATTCCGCAGGTGGTCGCGAAGCTCGACTACGAGGCGCGCGACGATGACGCCAACTCGCGTCCCGACCGGCTCAACGTCGGTCTGGGCTACGCGTTCTGAGCATGGCTCGAGGGGAGGGCCACGCATGATCGTCTGCTCGTGCCTGGGACTCACGGAGCGCCGCATCCGCGCGGAGATCGAAGCCGGGGCCTCGACCCTCGACGAGCTGGCGCGCAGGTGCGGCGCCGGGCGGGAGTGCGGCGCCTGCGCGCCGGATCTCGCGGATATGCTCGGTGAGCCAGCGACCGAGAGGCCCGCCCATTTCGAGACCACCCACGAGCAGCGCCGCGAGGCGCAGCGAGGACTTCCATGAGCAACCCCACCGCCGAGCCCACCCCCGACGCCATCGTCGAGCTGCTGAACGGCGTGCTCACCGCGGAGCTCACCGCCGTCAACCAGTACTTCCTGCACGCCAAGATGTGCGCCCATTGGGGCTACGAGGTGCTGGCGGCGAAGGTCCGCGCGGAGTCGATCGACGAGATGCGCCACGCCGACGTGCTGATCGACCGCATCCTGACCCTGAAGGGAGTGCCGAACGTGCAGCGTCTCGGCCGCGTGCGGATCGGCGAGACGGTCCCCGAGCAGCTGCGCGCCGACCTCGCGCTGGAGAAGGAGGCGATCCCTGCGCTGCGCGCCGGTATCCACACCTGCCGCCGGGGCGGCGACCACACCAGCGCCGGGATCCTCGAGGCGATCCTCGCGGCCGAGGAGGCGCACGCGGAGTGGATCGAGACCCAGCTCGAGCTCGTCGACAAGCTGGGCGAGCCCGTTTACCTCGCCCAGCAGCTCCGCTCCTGAGACCCGACGTGCGCGCTCGCACCTCGATGCCGCCGCCGCGCCCACCGCGAGCGCGACGCCACCGCGGCGCCGTGGTGCTGGCGGTGTGGGCGGCGTGGCTCGCGCTGATCGCCGGGCTCGCCCGCGCCGCCGACGACGTCACCGTCTATCTGAGCGCCGACGAGGCGATGAGGCTCGCGTTCCCGGGCGCCAGCCGGTTCGAAGCGGTGGACGTTCCGGTTCCGCCCGAGGTCCGCGCCGCGCTCGGCGAGAAGCTCGGCGAGCCGTTCTCCGCGGAGCACGTCGAGGTCCAGCGCGCGTTCGCCGCCGATGGCGGCGCGGAGAAGCTGGTGGGGCGCGCGGTGCTGAACGACGACGTCGGCAAGTATCGGCCGATCACCTATCTCGTGGCCGTCGACCCGGCGGGGAAGGCGGTGCGGGTCGAGCTGCTCGTGTACCGCGAGTCGCACGGCGGCCAGGTGCGTGGGCGTGGCTTCCTCGAGCAGTACGAGGGGAAGGGCCCGGGCGATCCGATCCGCGTCGGCAAGGACATCACGTCGATCTCCGGGGCGACGCTCTCGGCGCGCGCGGTCTCGAAGGGCGTGAAGCGGACGCTGCTCTTGCTCGAGGCTCTCGACCGGGCGAGCGGGGGCGGCGCGGCGGGCGCCGCGGCGAGCGGAGCGTCGCCGTGAGCGGGCGCGCCTACCCGCTCGCGGGAGTGAGGCTCGGCGCCCTGCCGCGCCCGCTACGGCTCTTCCTCGCGGGCTTCCTGCTCACGATGTCGCTCGGCTACGGCCTCGCGCTGCTGCACGTGTGGGAGAAGACCGGCATGAACGTGTCGGGCATCCAGCAACGCTACGGTGCCACCGAGACCGAGAGCCACTATCCGAAGAGCCTCGGCGAGCTCCTCGAGACCACCCACAACCACACCATCACGTTCTCGTTCATCTTCCTCACGGTGGGCTCGATCTTCGCGTTCACGCCGGTGCCGGAGCGCCTCAAGACCGTGCTCCTCGTCGAACCGTGGATCGCGGTGCCGACCACGATGGGCTCGATGTTCGGCACCCGCTACGTGTCGTCCGCGTTCGGGTTCCTGATGTTCCTGGCGAGCGCCGTGACCGCCGCGGTGTTCGCGACCATGGTGACCACCAGCCTGTGGGCGCTGTGGCGCGACCGGGGGGCGGAAGCGTGAGCGGCACTGAGGTCGCGGGCTTCTACCGCGGCCGCGCGGTGCTGGTCACCGGCGCCTCGAGCGGCATCGGCGCCGCGCTGGCGCGCCGGCTCGCCCGCCGCGGCGCGCGCCTCGCGGTCCTGGCGCGGCGCCGCGACGAGCTCGAGGCGCTCGCGAGC
>CAYMQR010000037.1:0-17462 GCA_964392195.1 uncultured bacterium
ACGCGCGCGCTCCGGTCAAGGCCGCCGGGCGCGCAGGATCGATCGGGATGGAGGGCGCGCCTCCGGCGCGCCGGGGAGCCGGCGGACCGCCGGGTGGCGGTCCCTCCGAACTGCCGCGACGCGCACGTCGTCGTGTACGGAGCACCTAACCCGCTTCGGGGTCGCCGACGCCGAGCAGGGCGCGGGCGGCCGTCACCGCCTCGTGGGTGCCGGCGATCGCCAGCACGTCGCCGGCGCGCAGCCGCTCGTTGGCGGTCGGCAGCGTGACGCCTTCCTCGCCGCGGGTGATGCCGAGCACCGTCGCGCCGGTGCGGCCGCGCAGGTCGAGGCCCGCGAGCGTCTGTCCGACCGCCGGGCTCGTTGCCGTGAGGGTGAAGGTGTCGACCAAGCCCAGCCCCGGCACCAGCGCGCGCACCCGCTCGAGGGTCTGCTCGCTCGCCGGGCGCGCACCCGCGCGCGCCTGCGCGGCGAGCGCCTCCACGATCATCTGCGCGCCGGCGCGCACGTGGCCCTGGAGGTTCGTGGCGCTGCGCCAGAACGCGAGCCCGAGCGCCATGAGGATCGCCACCATCAGCCCGGCGCCCTCGAGGCCGGGGAGGAACGGCTGGGTGATCGCGAGCATCGGCGCTCCGATCACCAGCAGCATCGCGAGCTGGAGCGTCACCACCAGCGCGCGCCGCGGCGCCTCCGCGAAGTCGAGCCGCCCCGCCTCGGACGGCGGCAGCGCGATCGCGGCGAGCGTGCGGCCGAGGTTGGTGACGATGCGGAAGAGCCCGATGCAGAACGGGGCCGCGAGCAGCGCCGCCGCCACGATCACGGCCACGAACGCGAGCGAGTCGCCGATCCCGAGATGCCGGGCCAGGAACGCCGCGTCGGCGTCCGCGGTGGCGGCGGTGGCGATCACGATCAGCCCGAGCAGCGTCGAGTCCACGAGCAGGAGCCGCACCAGGTGCCGGAGCTCGGCCTGCGACGCGTCGGTGCGCTTGGCCGCGCCGAGCTCCTCGACCCACGTGGCGTAGAGGGTCGCGAAGGTCTGGATCGAGCGCGGCAGCTTGCGGTCCACCCACGACGCCGCCGGTCCCGAGGAGCGGATGAGCCACGGCGTCGTGAGCGTGGTGAGCGCCGAGACCGAGATCGCGATCGGGTAGAGGAAGCCGCCGGTCGCGCCCAGCGACAGCCCGAGCCCGGCGATGATGAACGAGAACTCGCCGATCTGGGCGAGGCTCATCCCGGTCTGCACCGAGGTGCGGGTGCCGTTGCCGGTGAGGAAGGCCCCCACCGTGACGCTCACCACCTTGCCGACGATCACCAGCGCGGTGAGCGCGACCACCGCCTTCCAGTGCCGGGCGAGGAGTCCGGGGTCGATCATCATCCCGACCGAGACGAAGAAGATCGCCGCGAACATGTCTCGCACCGGCTGGACGAGGTGCTCGATGATCTTCTCCTCGCCCGACTCGGCCACCAGCGAGCCCGCCAGGAAGGCGCCGAGCGCCACCGAGTAGCCGAGCTCGAGCGCCGCGAGCGCGAAGGCGAAGCAGATGCCGATGCTCGCCACCAGCGTGGTCTCGGCGCGGTCGAGGCGCAGGATCGCGCGGATCGTGCGCGGCACCACCACCAGCCCGAGCGAGACGAGCACGATCAGGAACGCGCCGAGCCGGCCGCTCGACTTCGCCACGGTCACCGCGTTAAGCCCCTCGGCGGACGAGAGCGCGGTCAGCGTGGCCATCAGCAGCACCGCGATCAGGTCCTCGACGATCAGCACGCCCACCACCAGGTCGCGCAGCCGCCCGTGGATGCGCTGCTCGTCGAAGGCCTTGGCGATGATGGTGGTGCTCGAGATCGCGATGATCGCGCCGGTGAAGATCGCCTCGCGCGTGGTCCAGCCGAAGGCGCGCCCTGCCACGTAGCCGAGCCACACCATCACGCTGCACTGGATGAACGCGGTGAGCATCGCCGCGACTCCCACCTTGAGCAGCTTGCGCAGGCTGAACTCGAGACCGAGCGAGAACATGAGCAGGATCACGCCCAGCTCGGAGAGCGTCTGCACCACGGTGCTGTCGGCGATCAGCGGCACCGGCACGTGCGGGCCGACGATCAGCCCGGCGAGGATGTAGCCGAGCACCACCGGCTGGCGCAGCCGCTGGAACACCACGGTGGTGAGCCCCGCCGTGCACAGCACGATCGTGAGGGCCTTCAGGAAGTCGTGGGCGTCCATCGTCGGTCCCGGTCGGCGGGCCGCGGCCGTGCCTCGGCGGCGATCAGCGCGGCGTCGAGCTCCCGAGGATGCGATCGGCGCGGCTGCCACCCACCCCCAGCCACAGCCACAGCGTGAGCCCGAGGCTCACCCCCAGCACCACCTTGGCGATCACCGGATAGGCGGGTGAGGGCGACACGAACCCCTCGATCAGCCCGGCCAGCGCGAGCGTCGGGATGAGCCCGCTCACGATCCGGACCGCGTCGCGGCCGTTGCGGGCGAGCGCCGCGCCGCGGCTCGACCAGCCGGGCGCGATCAGCGCGTCGCCGAGCAGGAGCCCGGCCGCGCCGGCCAGGCAGATCGCCGAGAGCTCGGTGACGCCGTGGCCGACGATGAACGCGAGCATCCGCCCCGCCAGGTGGTGCTCCTGGTAGAAGGCGAGGATCAGCCCGAGCTGGATGCCGTTGAAGGTGAGGGAGAAGATCGTCCCCACCCCGGCCAGCAAGCCGAGCGCGAAGGTGCTGAACACCACCGCGATGTTGTTGGTGGCGATCGCGCTCGAGAGCCAGCTCGACGGCATCATCTCGAGCAGGCCGTCGGTGTGCACGCGGCCCGCGTCGGCGGCCTCGCGGATGCGCTCGGGCATGAACGCGAGCGCGAGCTCGGGGCGCGCGATGCCCACGGCGTAAGCCACCAGCGCCGGCACGAAGAGCAAGGCGCCCGCGACCACGACGTACCGCCAGCGCGCGCGCACGGTGCGCGGGATCTCGGCGATCAGCGACGAGCGCACGTCGCGCCAGCGCTGCGCGCGGCCGCGGTAGATCACGTTGTGAAGGCGCGCCACCACGCGCTCGAGGTCGCCGGCGAGCTGGCTCTCCGGGAAGCGCGCCTGCACCAGCGCCAGGTCCGAGGTCATGCGCCGGTAGCCGAGAGCGAGCTCGTCGAGGGTGGCCTTGTCGAGGCCGCGGAAGCGGCTCTTCTCGGCGCGCGCCGCGAGGGCCTCGACGCGGCGCCAGTCCTCGGCGCGCTCGGCGGTGAAGCGCTGCGCGTTCACGTGGCCGCCACGCTCTCGAGGAACGGTTCCTGGTTCTCGAGGGTGAGCTTGCGGAGCAGCTCGGACCTCGACTCGGCGCTCGACGCGCGGTCGAGGATGGTCTCGATGACCTCGGCGCGGACCCGCGCGCGGGCGTCGGGGGTGAGCGACTCGCGGCGCGCGAGGTAGTCGGCGGCGAGGTCGCGGGTGGCCTCGTCGAGGGAGAGCGTGAGCAGCGCGTCGGCGAACGCGCCGCTCGCCGACCCCGGCGCGGACGCGGCGCGCGGCGTCCACGCGACGGGCGCGGTGCGCTCCCGCACCACCACGGTCCCCGCCACGAGGTCGCCGAGGCGGCGGCGCTGGCCGTCGCAGAGCGACACCACCAGCGCCACGCCGTAGGTGGCGGGCAGCGAGTCGACCACCCGCACCAGGTTCCGGGCCAGCACCGCGAGCCACGTCACCGGGTAACCGCCGGCGCGCACGACGCGGATGCCCACCGCGCGCTTGCCCGGCGTCTGGCCGCTCCAGGCGAGCTCGAACGCCACGAAGTAGAACCAGTGGATGCCGAACAGCGTGAGGCCCCAGAGCACGGGTCTCACGTCGTCGATGAACGGCGACAGCCAGTTGTAGGTGATGAAGCCGATGCCGATCGTCACGTACTGGAGCAGGGTGTCGATCGTGAGCGCCAGCGCGCGCGCGCCGACGTCGGCGAGCTCGTAGCGGAAGCGCACGCTCTCCGGCGTCTCGATCGCGATCCGGGCCGGAGAGCTCATGGTGCCGAAGGGTCGCCGGAGGGCCGGCGGGGACGGACCGTGGCGCGCGTCGCGTGCGCCACGCCGCGCGCGCGGGGCGGGGGCGCGTGCCCCGCCCCGCCGCCCGCGATCACTCGCGGGTGACGGTCAACATGCTGTTGAGCGAGCGCGCCCGCTCACGCGACTGCGACAGCAGGCCGAGGAGCTGGTACGGGTGGTTCGCCCACATCGAGCCGAAGCTGCCGTTGGCGATGTAGATCGGCTCGAACTGGGAGTAGTCGAGGAAGTCGCGGACGATGCTCTGCGCGAGCGCGGTGGCGTTGCGCTCGAGGAGCACGCTCGTGAAGTCCTGCAGCACCGCCACCATGATCTCGTGGTAGCCGAACGCGACGCCCTGGGCGAAGTAGAACTGGTCGTCGATCTCGCTCCACGGGACCTCGGCCTGCATGAGGTGCCTCGACTGGCCGTTCGCGCCGGCCGCACCGCCGCCCTCACCCGTCGACTCCTCGGAGATCCGGGTGGTGAAGTTGCCGACGCAGTTGTAGAGGCGGGTGTTGGCGCCGCCGAGGAGCGAGTTGAACTGGCTCAGCATCTCCATGAGGTTGTCGGCGCGCGGGTAGAAGTGCGCCTGGCCGTCGGCGAGCCGCGCGCGGTAGCGCCGCAACGCGTCGGCGCCCGCCTCGAAGCGCGCCTCGGACGACGGGAACACCCAGTCGGTCGGTGGGTTGGAGAAGCGCGTGTAGGCCTCGTCCACGTCGGGATCGATCAGGTCGGTGGTCCGGAGCCGGGTCAGGTTGTTACGCAGCACCTGCACGCCGTAGCGCATCGCTTCCAGCTCGCCGAGCTGGAAGTTCTGCGGGTTGTCGAGCAGCACCGTGGGCCAGATCTTGTCGTTGGGCAACCACGGCCGCATGCCCTCGTCGTAGATGTAGAGCAGCGCGTCGACGTACGCGAGGCCCGGCGTCTTGGCCTCCTCGGCGGCGACGGCGGGATCCTTCTTCACGGCGAAGCTGGGGAAGTCGTAGTTGCGCACCATCTCGAAGACGCAGAACACCACCAGCGCCCCGACCACCAGCACGATCAGGTTGCGGCCGGCATCGCCCTTGTGGTGGGAAGCGTGAATGGTGGCACCGGCGGACGCGGGATCCATGGACGAAGCTCCTCCTGGTCACGGGCGTGGCCGTGACGACGGCGGCGCATCGTAACGCGCTTTCCGCTGCTTGCAGCGGGGACGACTCGGGAAACTTCTGGAGCCGGCGGTCGGAATTGAACCGACGACCTGCTGATTACGAATCAGCTGCTCTGCCCCTGAGCTACGCCGGCCGGAGCACCTCGTCACGGCACGTTCGGCACGCGCGTGACGGGAAAGACCACGGAAGCTATCGTTGCGCGAATTCCCGCGTCAAGCGATGCCGGAACGTCGCCGCGCACTCCGGGCGCCGCGGAGGAGGTCCTCGGGATGAGCACGGCTGAGCGGCGCGAGCGCAACGCGCGCCCGGTGGAGCGGGCGTTCGCGGCGGCGGCGGTGCTGGTGGCGTGCGGCTGCGGCAGTTCGTCGGGCGGCGGCGCAGCCGTCGGCGAGGGCGCGGCGCCGGTGGCGAAGGTGCGCGCGCCCGCGTACGCCTCCCCGGGCGTGCCGGTGCACGTCGACGCCTTCGGGTCGAGCGGCGCGATCGAGCGGCTGCGGTTCGACTTCGACGACGGCAGCTCGGCCACCAACCCCGGCCGCGGGTTCGCGCTGCACACCTTCGCGAGCCCCGGCGAATACACGGTGCGGCTCACGGTGTCCGGCCCCGGAGGATCGGCGACCGACGAGACCACGGTGCGGGTCGTCCCCAGCGCTGGCCCGACCGCGCGCTTCGACCTGCCGCCCGACAAGGAGCGGCCGAGCTGGGGCGAGGTGCCGTGGCCGAGCGACGTGTTCCGCGGCGCGAGCGGCCGCATCGCCGTCGACGGCGTCAACGTCGCGAACGGGCTGGCGCGCATCGGGCTGGAGGCGGGGCTCCATCAGCTCGACGGCTTCGGCACCACCACCGCCGGCTACGTGTGGCTCGACGGCGAGCTCGATCCGGCGTCGCTGCCCGCGTCCCCCGAGGACACGCTGCGCTACGGCAGCCCGGTGGCGCTGATCGACGTCGATCCCACCTCGCCGGACTACCGCACGCGCGTGCCGCTGGTGGTGAGCTTCGACGTGAACGACCGCCGGCTCTCGATGTTGCCCGAGCCCGGCGTGCCGCTCAGGCCGAGGACGCGCTACGCGTTCGTGGTCCGCACCGACCTGTGGAGTCGCGTCGCCGGCGCGCCGGCGGGCAGCCTGGTGCCCTCGGGCGCCCTCGCGGCGGTGCTCGACGGCGTCACGCCCGCCACGCCCTACGGCGAGCGCCTGCGCGCCGACTACGACGCGCTCGCGGCGGCGCTCGCGGGCGAGCCCGACTTTCCCGACGGCGGGCGCGAGGGGATCGCCGCGGCGACGGTCTTCACCACCCAGCACATCGCCGACGACGTGCTCGCGATCCGCAACGCGATGGAGCGCGGCGACTCGGGCATCCCCGCGCCCGAGCCGCGCTTCGACCCGCGGTGGATCTACGGCGGGGGCGGCCGCGCCAGCCTCGACGCGCTGGTCGGCGAGCAGCCGCTCGACGCGCCGGGGCTGCGCCCCAAGGCCCACCAGCACGTCGCGACGGTCGTCACCAAGGCGTGGTTCAAGGCGCCGATCTACCTCTCGCCCGACCCGCACTTCCTCGATCCGTACGGCGGCACGTTCGTGGTCGAGGGCGGCCAGCCGGTGGTGCAGCGGGTGGTCGAGCTGCCGTTCAGCCTGGCGCTGCCGAAGACGCCGCCGCCCCCGAACGGCTACCCGGTGGTGATCGCGCAGCACGGGCTCGGCGGCGAGCGCTCGAGCGAGCTGATCACGATCGCCAACACGCTGTGCGCGGAGGGCTTCGCGATCGCGTCCATCGACGCGATCCAGCACGGCGACCGCTACGACCTGAGCCACTTCTCGCCGGCGCTCCGCGAGCTCCTTGATCCGCTGCTGGAATCCATCGGCTTCGACCTGCCCGCCGCGGCCAAGGACGAGGAGCCCAACTTCTCGGGCAGCACCCTCACCGGTCCCGACGGCTGGCCCGACTCGAACGGGGACGGCGCCACCATCGGCCTCACCAACGCGCTCATCAACCTCGCCGGCTTCCGCGACAACTTCCGTCAGAACGTCGTCGATCACATGTCGCTGGCGCGGATGCTGCGGCTCTTCGACGCCGAGATCCCGGGAGTGGGGCGGGTGCGCTTCGATCCCGACCAGCTCTACTACTCGGGCACCAGCCTGGGCGGGATCCTGGGCTCGAACTTCGTGTCCTACGAGCCGCGGGTGAAGGCGGCGAACCTGCACAACGCGGGCGGCGGGCTGGGCGTGAACCTGCTGGTGAACTCGCCGGGGATCGGCGGGCTCTTCGCGCCGCTCCTGCAGGCGGCGTTCGGGCTCGGCCCCGACGGCTTCGCCGATCCGGCGAGCCCGCTGGTGAACCTGGCGCAGACGGTGATCGACGGCGGCGATCCACTCAACGTGGCGCGCCACGCGATCCGCGAGCCGCTCACGTACTCGTTCGGCGAGGGCGCGCCGCGCTCGGTGCTGGTCCTCGAAGCGATGTGGGACTACCTGGTGCCGAACGTCGCCAACGAGGCGCTGGCGCGCGCGTTCGGGCTCTCGCTCCTCGAGCCGTCGTACCGGCCGGTGAAGGGGGTGCCGTCGGGTGGTACGCGGATCGACGGCAACGTGAACGGGCGCACCGGCGTGCTCGCCCAGTACTCGCCCGCCGAACACGGCACGCTCTACGCGTATTCGCCGGGCGGCGTGTACTACGAGCTCGGTTTCCCGCTCGCGACCGGCGAGCGCTTCCCGGCGCTCGAGAACGACTTCACGGTGCGCCATCCGGTCGAGGCGGCGATCACCCAGATCAGGGACTTCTTCGTCAGCGCGCGCGCGGGTGGCGCCGGCACGGTCGAGATGAAGGACGGCTACGCGCCGGTCCACGACTACGACGACGACGGCTTCCTCGACGACGACGAGACCGCGGCGGGTACCGACCCGAGCGATCCCACGTCGTATCCGTGAGGCGTTGGGGTCGTCGACGAAGCGACGACCCTCCCGCCGGTCGATCGGGATCGACCGGTGCTACGGCGCGCTGGTGCGATCCGCGCGGTGCAGCGGCTGGTTCGCGAACTCGCTCAGCGTGAAGTAGGAGGAGCCGTCGGCGTTCCACGCGAACGACTCGCCCTGCGGCTCGAGCAAGAGCGGCACGTTGCACGGCGAGGTCGTGAGCGTCTCGGCCACGCTCGCGCCCTCGGTGAAGCAGAACGCGAACGCGCTCGTGTAGGTGCGGATCGCCACGTAGTTGCGGCCCGCGTCGATGTCGCCGCCGGTCGGCTGCGCGCCGCCCGGCAGCGATCCCTGGCCGAACTCCAGCGACGCCACCTCGGCGAGCGTGATCGTCGAGCCGCTCGCGAGCGGGGCCGCGGCGCGGAACACCTGCGACGCGCTGCCCGCCGCGGCGGGCTTGGTGACGATGTAGAGGTCGCCGTTCGCCGGATCCACGAGCAGCGTCTCGGCGTTGTGCGGTCCATCGGCGTAGGCGAGCTCGAGGCGCTCGGCGCCGGTGACCGGATAGCTGCCCGGCGTGCCCGGCACCGCGGGCTCGGGCACCCGGTAGACCTGGATCGTCGCGCGGCTCTCGCCGTTGTCGCCGATGTCGCCCAGGTAGAGGTACGGCACGTCAGCCACGGGGCCGGGACCGATCGCCATGTCCTCCCAGTCGCTGGCGGCGGCACCCACGAGCGGGAACGTGCCGCGGTAGCCACCGTCGGTGCCGATCGCGAACAGCCGCGCCGAGTCCCCCGAGTCGTTGTGGACCCACAGCACGCTCGGGTCGAGGCGGCTCACCGCGAGACCGGAGGCCTCGGTGATCTCGGGCGCCGAAACCGTGCCGGCCGTTACGGGAAGCGCATAGGTGGGACAGTTGTTACAGCCCACGGTAGCGAGGGTGAGCATGGCGGGGGCGAGGGCGAGGGCTCGACGCAGCATGGATCGTGCTCCGGTTCGGATTCGGCGGGCGGACGACGTGTTCTCCATGATGCCAGTCGAGGCGAGGCGGGGGCCAGGCGCGGGTCTGCACGGAATCCCCGCCGCGCTGGCGCCACCCTTGCGCCCGGGTTGACTCGATGGCGCGTGTATCGGCTACTGGGGCCGCGGCAGCGCCATCCGGAGGGAAGGTCATGGACGATCGAGCGAACCCGTATCGGTCCCTGGAGAGCGGCGGCGCCGTCGACACTGCGAGGCGCGGGCCCTGGCTCACGTGGACGCCCTCGGTCCGCTCGCTCGTGGTGGCGTTGACGGTGGCGGCGGTCACGGCGCTGACCGTCGGCGCGCTGATGGCCGCGAAGGTCGAGTCGGTCGGCCCCTATCTCCTCGTGGTCCTCATCGGCAGCGCGGCGGTGGTGCGGTTGGCGGTCCGGGGAGTGGCGGAGAGCTTCCGGGACTTCGCCGGGCCGTCGAGGCGTCCGCTCACGACGCTCACGGTCCTCGGCGGGTTCACCGTGCTCCTGGCGCACCTCGCGATGGCCGTCGGCGGGTCGTACGTGGCCTTGCTCTCGTTGCTCGGCTCGGCGAGGGGCCGCCAGCTTCGCCGGCACGCGCGGGTGCTCCTACCGCCGGTAGCGCCCGGCGCGGGCTGGGCCGAGCCGGCGGATTCGAGTCGCATCGCGGCGAGTGAGAGCGCGCCGGACGGCGTCGCCGACGAGTGGCGCGAGAACGGCCGCACCGAGCACGCGTCGGTGGCGGCGTTCGCGCGGCTCACCCTCGATCTGATGGCGGTCGGCGCGCCGCCCGCGCTCGTCGCCGCGAGTCACCGGGACGGGCTCGACGAGGTCCGCCACACCGAGGCCTGCTTCGCGCTCGCGCGCCGGCTCGACGGCCGCGCCGCGGGGCCGGCGTCGTTCCCGGAGGCGCGCCGCGTCCCGCGGCTGCCGCGCTCGCGCCCGCTGGCGCTCGCCAAGCTCGCGGTCGACTCGCTGGTGGACGGCGCGCTCAACGAGGGCGTGTCCGCGCGGTCGCTGGCGAGGCTCGCCGAGCGCTGCGACGCCGAGCCGATCCGCGCCGTGCTGAAACGACTCGCCGCGGACGAGGGACGGCATGCCGCTCATGGCTGGGACGTCGTCGAGTGGTGCCTCGCCGAGGGTGGCTGGGTGGTGGAGAAGGCGCTCACCGGCGCGCTCCGCGCGCTGCCGGCCGAGCAGCGCACCCGTCGGCCCGCGGCCGCCGCGGAAGGGCAGTGGGAGCGCTGGGGCATCCCCGGCCGCGCGCTCGAGGAGGCGGAGTACCGCGCGGCTCGCGCGCACTTGACCGGGCGGCTGCAGGTCCTGCTGAGCCGGTCGCGAACCGACGTGGCGTGACTCGCCGGTGATCGGGGCCCAACTCGTGACCTTCGTGATCGTCCTCGTCGGCTGGGTGCTGTCGCTCTGTCTCCACGAGTACGCCCACGCCCGCGTGGCGTTCGCGGGGGGCGATCGGTCGGTGGCGGAGAAGGGCTACCTGTCGTTCAACCCGCTGCGCTACGCGCATCCCACGTATTCGATCCTGATGCCGCTGGTGTTCCTGATGATGGGTGGGATCGGGCTGCCGGGTGGCGCCGTCTACATCGACGAGCGCGCGCTACGCAGCCGGCGCTGGTCGAGCGCGGTTTCCGCGGCCGGACCCATCACCAATGTCCTCGCCGCGCTGCTTCTCGCGGTGGCTCTGCAGGTGCTGCCCGACTCGCTGGAAGCGTTCGGTCCGGCGCTCGCCTTCCTGGTGCTGATCGAGGTGACGTCGACGATGTTCAACCTGCTGCCGATCTCCCCCATGGACGGGTTCGGCATCCTGGCGCCGTGGCTCCCGGCCGCGCTGGTCGCGCGGATGCGAGGGCTCGGTGTCGCGCCGGTGTGGATCCTCTTCTTCGCGCTCTCGTATCCACCGCTCGGACGGGTGTTCTGGGACGCGGTGTTCGGCGTGGTGTCCGGTCTCGGCGTGAATCCATCGCTCGCTCACCGTGGATTGCGCGAGTTCATGTTCTGGAGGACGACCTGACGGTCCGTCCTGGCCGAGGGCGTCACCAGCTCCGCACGGTGGTCACGAAGGTATCGCCGAGGTCCCAGCCGGCGAGGCTCATGGCGTTCTCGTAGAAGCCGAGCTCGCGGAAGCCCGGCTCGGGGACGTGCAGGTAATCGTCGAGGCGGTGCACGTAGCCGACGTAGCCGTCGCACTGCGAGCCCACCATCGGCAGCTTCACGCCGCGCTCGGCGAGGGCCGCCTTGAGCCCGAGCGCGACCGTGACGCCGAGGTCGCAGGGCGTGCCGAGCCACGCGGCGTCGCCGAGGCGGATCAGGTGGAGCGGCGCGTCCGGATCACCCTGGCGGGCGCGCTTGGCCTGCGACGCGACCAGGTGGCGGAGCGGGAGCGTGGCGAGCTCGCCGAGCCAGCCGCGCTTCATCGTGGGCGGGAACACGCGGCAGCTCGGCGGCGGCAGCGCGATGCGCTCGAGCCTCACCTCGAAGGGCGCGCTGGCGATCGGGGCGAGGGCGCGCTCGGCGCGATCGACGCCGTCCTCGAGCAGGCTTGCGACGAGCGCCAGGTGCACGTCGAGCGGCTGCGGGAACTCGGGGAAGAGCGGGCTCACGCCGCCCACCGCGCCCTGGAAGAAGATCGCGTCGCGGCCGCGCGCCTCGAGGCGGCGGCACAGCTCGCCCGGGAAGTCCGCGCTGATCGCGTGGCGGTCGCGCTCCGAGCCGATCACCGGATGACCCGAGAAGCTCACCACGTCGAGCGGCCGCTCGCCGTCGCGCTCGAAGCGCACCAGCGTGAGGTCGGGGTCGATCGGGCCGAGCAGGCGGCGGCGGTTGGCGTTGACGCCGGTGGTGGGGACGCGTGCGCCCGTGAGCCGGGCGGGCACGGTGCGGGCGCGCGCCGCGCGCGCCACCGCGCCGAGCTTGGCGACGAGGTCCCGGAAGATCGACTCCTGGTAGGCGCCCATGAAGTAGCGGACCAGCGGGCCGCCATCCCAGTAGCCGCCGGTCGCCGAGTGGCTGTGGGTGGCGGCGAGGAGCAGGCTCGCGGGCTCGACGCCGACCTCGCGCGCGACCGCCCAGTGGAGCGTCGCCGGGATCGCGAGCAGGTCGGCGACCACCAGCGTGGCCCCGCGCTCGCCGCTCTCGAGGTGCAGCGCGCGGGCGTGGAGCGGGTCGTGGACGCGCTGGGCGAAGCGGCCGTCCCAGTCGGTCTCGCCGGCGAGCGGCGCGCCGATCGTGGGCGTGATGTCGACGCGCGCGTAGCCCACATGGAGCTCGTCGCTCGTGGAGCGGTTCGCGCGAGGGCGACTGCGCCTCGGGCGGTGTGCGTGTGCCATGAACGAACTCCTTCGAGTCGGTGACCTCGCGGCCGCCGTGCCGGTCACGCGCCTCGGCGCCGGAACCGCGCCCAGTCGATGTCGAGCTTGCGCATCCGCCCGCGCAAGGTGTGCGGGTTGATGCCGAGCCGCGCGGCGGCGCCGAACGGACCCTCGACGCGGCCCAGCGACGAGCGCAGCGCCTCCTCGATGTGCCGCCTCATGGCGTCGTCGAGGCTCGCCGTGCCGTTGCCGCCGGCCGCGAAGGCGGGCGGGACCGGCGGCGGAGCCGGCGGTCGCGAGGCCGGCGCCGCCGCGCTCGAGACCGTGGGCGAGGTCAGGCTCGGCCCGGTCACGCCGAGCGCCTGCGCCACCGCGAGATGCTGGCCATCGCCCAGGATCACGGCGCGCTCGATCACCGCCGCGAGCTCGCGGACGTTGCCGGGCCACGGGTAACCGACCAGCAGCTCGACGGCCGCGGCGCTCGGCACCAGCGGCTTGCCGTGCAGGCGCAGCCCGGCGCGCCACGCGAAGTGGGTGGCGAGCGCGGGGATGTCCTCGATGCGCTCGCGCAGCGGCGGCAGCCGGATCGGGAACACGCTGATCCGGTACCACAGGTCCTGGCGGAAGACGCCCTCGGCCACCAGCCGCTCCACGTCGCGGTGGGTCGCCGCGACGATGCGCACGTCGACGGTCAGGCTGCGCTGCCCGCCGACGCGCTCGAAGGTGCCGTCCTGGAGCACGCGCAGGAGCCGCACCTGGGCCGCGGCGGGCAGCTCGCCGAGCTCGTCGAGGAAGAGCGTGCCGCCGTCGGCGCGCTCGAACCAGCCCTGCCGGGTGGCGACCGCGCCGGTGAAGCTGCCGCGCTCGTGACCGAAGAGCTCGGAGTCGACGAGCTCGGGCGGGATCGCGCCGCAGTTGACGCGCAGGAACGGGCCCGAGGCGCGCCGCGAGCGGGTGTGGATCGCGCGCGCCACCACCTCCTTGCCGGAGCCGGTCTCGCCCAGGATCAGCACCGGCGCGTCGGTGGGCGCCACCTGCGCGACGCGCTCCATCACGCCCTTGAGCCCGGCGTCGCCGCCCACCACCGACTCGCTGATGTCCTGGCGCTCGAGGCGCGAGAGCAGTGCGCGGTTGTCGGCCTCGACCGCCTCCCGGAGCCGCGCCACCTCGTGGAAGCGCAGGTCGTTGTCGAGCGCGACGGTGAACGGCTCGAGGAGCGAGCGCACCACGCGCTCGTGCTGCGGCGTGAATCGGTGCTGACCGCGCGCCACCAGCACCAGCACGCCGACGGGGCCGGAGGCGTCGACCAGCGGGCCGGCGATCACGCGCGCGGCGATCCCCTCCGGCACCAGCAGCGGGAGGACGACGTCGGCGGCGCCGCCGCCCTTGCCCACGTGGACCGCGCCGCGCCGGCACCACGTGACGACGCGCTCGAGGTCGGCGGCCGAGCAGCGCGTGCGGCGGTGGGTGGGCGGCGGCTCGCTGCCGCACACCCCCGTCGCGACGGTCTCGATGCGCTGCTGCTCGAGGTCGATGCGGCGCACCAGCACCCACTCGATCGGCAGCCGCGTCGCGAGGAGCGGGGCGATCCGCGCCACCGACTCGCCGATGTCGAGGTGCCGGCAGGCTTCGCGCCAGACGTCGAGGAGGATGGACACTGGATGATGGGGTGGGGCGACGTGGGACGGCCGTTGCCCTCCAGCTCCAGATCATGCAACGGATTTCCCGTTTCTTCAACTGGGAAAGCTGTGAAGAAATCCGTCGTATGCGACGGAAAATGTCCACGAATGTCGGTTCGGCTCGAAACTCCGACCGGTTTCATCGTGATTTCCGAAGGTTTCTGTCTGCCCCGTGGATTGGCGCGTGGGCTGCATTGCGCAGCGCGGCAAGACGTCCCGCTCACGCTCGGCCGGGTCACCGGCACGCCAGGAGCCCCTTCGATGACCAGCCCATCCGCGTCGTCCTTCGCCGATCTGCCGCTCGAGGAGATCGTCCGCGCCGTGCGCCAGATCCGCTACGGCTCGGTGGAGATCGTGATCCACGACTCGCGCATCGTGCAGATCGAGCGGCGCGAGAAGGTCCGCTTCGACAAGAGCGCGGGCTCGAACGGCTCCGCTCACCCCACCTACGGTTGTCACGACGCCCCCCACCGCCCCGAGCGCTGAACCGACCAGGTTCCGCATCCGTTCGAATCCCATCTCCCGACCCACCAGACCACTGGCGGCCAGCACCTTGAAACCACACCTCTCGGCGCACGACGTGCCGACCTGCTGGACGCCCACCGGATCCCCGGAGGCTCCTCGCCGAAGGAGACCTCGCCTCATGACCACCTCGCGTGTCCTCCCCTCGTTCGCGCTCGCGCTGCTCACGCTCGCGATCGCCGGGCCGGCCTCCGCCGGCTCCGCCAGTGCGCCGACGCCCGCGTCCGCACCCGCCGCGACCACGGCCGTCACACCGGCCGCCACCGACCCGGCCACCCAGAAGAAGCTCGACGAGCTCGACCAGAAGGTGAAGGTCCTCGAGCGTCTCAACGAGATCGAGAAGGAGGCCGCCGACGCCAAGAAGGCGACCGCCGTGACGGTCACCGCGAATCCCAAGGATGGCTTCTCGATCAAGGACGCCGACGGCTCGTTCGTGCTCAAGCTCGGCGGTTACGTGCAGGGTGACCTGCGCGCCTTCATCGACGACGAGGTCGCCAAGCTCCCCACCCAGTTCCTGGTCCGGCGCGCCCGCATCGACACCCGGGCCACGGCGTTCAAGATCATCGACTTCCGTCTCATGACCGACTTCGGCAGCGGCACCGCCACGGTCCAGGACGCCTACGCGGAGGCGCGGTTCCTCCCGGAGCTCAAGCTGCTGGCGGGCAAGACGAAGTCCCCGGTCGGGCTCGAACGGCTGCAGTCGGGCACTGCGCTGCTGTTCGTCGAACGGGGTCTGCCCACCAACCTCGTTCCCAACCGCGACGTCGGCGTGCAGCTCGGCGGCGACTTCTGGGACAGCGCGCTGACCTACCAGGTCGGCGTGTGGAACGGTGTTCCCGACGGCGGCAGCGGCGACGTCGACGCGTTCGACGACAAGGACTTCGTGGTGCGCGTCTTCTCGCAGCCGTTCAAGGCAAGCGACACCGACTACCTGAGCGGACTCGGGATCGGCATCGCGGCCTCGTTCGGCAGCCAGCACAGCACCGCGGCGGCGCCGGCGCTGCCCAGCTACCGCAGCGGCGGCCAGAACGTGTTCTTCCGCTACAAGACCGACGCCAGCGCGACCGCGGTCGCCACCGACGCGGGCACCGCGCGCGCCGACGGCGAGCGCACCCGCTACTCACCGCAGCTCTATTGGTACTGGGGAGGTTTCGGCCTGCTCGGCGAATACGTCGTGTCGTCGCAGGAGGTCCGCAAGGACACCAAGCTCGCCGACCTATCCAACACCTCGTACCAGATCGCGGCCTCGTACCTGCTCACCGACGACGTCGCGACCTACAAGGGCGTCAACCCGAAGAGCCCGTTCGATCCGGCGCAGGGAAGCTGGGGCGCGTTCGAGCTCAAGGCGCGCTGGAACGAGCTCGACGTCGACGACGACGCGTTCTCCGATTTCGCGGACCCGGCGAAGTCGGCGAGCAAGGCGTCCGCCTGGGCGCTCGGCGTCAACTGGTACCTGAACCGCAACTACAAGATCAACCTCGACTACGAGCAGACCTCGTTCGACGGCGGCGCGAAGAATGCCGACCGCGAGACCGAGAAGGCGCTCCTGACCCGGTTCCAGGTGTCGATCTGACGCCGCACGAACCCGATTCATCCCACGCACCCGGAATCCGGAGACCATCCATGAGTTCCAGACCCCTTTCCGTGATCCTCGCGCTGGCGGCGCTGGTTGGTCCGCTGGCCGCATCGACCGCCTCTCGGGCCGGCGACGAGCCGCTCCTCAACGTCTCGTACGACCCCACCCGCGAGCTGTACGAGGACTACAACCAGGCCTTCACCGCCCACTGGAAGGAGAAGACCGGTGGCAAGGGCGCCGTGGCGATCCAGCAGTCGCACGGCGGCTCGGGCAAGCAGGCGCGCGCGGTGATCGATGGCCTCAAGGCCGACGTCGTCACCCTGGCGCTCGCCTACGACATCGACGAGATCGCCTCCAGGGCGCGGCTCCTGCCCGCCAACTGGCAGACCCGGCTCCCCAACAACAGCGCGCCCTACACCTCGACGATCGTGTTCGTGGTGCGCGCCGGCAACCCCAAGGGCATCCACGACTGGAGCGACCTGGTGAAGCCGGGCGTGTCGGTGATCACGCCCAACCCCAAGACCTCGGGCGGCGCGCGCTGGAACTACCTGGCGGCGTGGGGCTACGCGCTGCGCCAGCCCAACGGCAACGACGAGACCGCCAAGGAGTTCGTGTCGAAGCTCTTCAAGAACGTGCCGGTGCTCGACTCGGGCGCGCGCGGCTCGACCACCACCTTCGTGCAGCGCGAGATCGGCGACGTCTTCATCTCGTGGGAGAACGAGGCCTATCTCGCGGTCAACGAGCTCGGGAAGGACAAGCTCGAGATCGTGGTGCCGTCGGTGTCGATCCTCGCCGAGCCGCCGGTGGCCCTGATCGACAAGGTGGTCGACAAGAAGGGCACCCGCGAGGTCGCCGAGGAATACCTCGCGTACCTCTACTCGCCGGAGGGCCAGGCGATCGCCGCCAAGCACTACTACCGGCCGCGTCTCGCGGCGGCGGCGGCCGCGGGCCCGAAGCTCACCAACGTGCCGCTCTTCACCATCGACGAGGTCTTCGGCGGTTGGCAGAAGGCACAGAAGATCCACTTCGCCGACGGCGGTGTCTTCGACCAGATCTACGCCGCGAAGTGACGGGGCGTCGGTGACACCACTTTCCATCCTCGTGTTCGACGTGGGGACCACCCGCTCGAGACCCCCCAAGTCTCCTCGGGGAGTGCCATCTCGGCGCTCTCTTACCCAAGGGCGGGTGGCCCCCCACCTCTCGCTCGCCGCCTTCGCGGCGGGCGCCGCTTCCTGAGCGGATCACCGCAAGGAGCCCCATGCCCAGCGCACCCATCACCGGCTTCCGTCGCT
>CAYMQR010000038.1:0-17258 GCA_964392195.1 uncultured bacterium
GCGATCCGCCCTCCGTCATCCGGTGGTTGCGGGGCGACCAAGACGCCGGCTGCAACGAGCATCAGCGCGAGTCCGACGAAGCGCCCTCGCCGAAGCGCGATCCTTGAGCGGCGCCTGCCGCCAATTCGGTCGCGGCTCGGCACCGCGGGTCGCAACGGCTCCACGGGGAGCCGGGGGGTCAATCCCGAACGCTGTCGACGAGGCTCCGGAACAGCCAACTTTGCGCGGTGGCGAAGAGCACACCGCCGAGCGTCACCATCACCAACCCAGGCTCGAACCTCGGGGTCAGGGCCACCATCGCAGCGTTCATGACGCCGAGCGCAGCCGCGCACGCGCCTAGCCACCGTCCGATCCGGCGAACGTGCGCCAAGATCGACGTCACCTGACCATACCCGACCACGACTCCCGCACCCGCTCCGATCAGCGCAGCGTTCACGATCGTGCGATCGACCTGTGTGGAAATCGTGACGGCGCCCATGAACGCCACGAAGGCGGTGATCACGCTATGGCGAATCCAAACGGCGGGCGGAACGAACGCGCCGAGATGCCGCGATTGCGCCAAGCCGACGCACAGACCCGGCAACAAGCCGAACCCAACGGTTTGGTACCAGCCCTCGGGTAACCAGCGGAGCATGACCGCGGCTGCAACCAGCCCCGCAGCCCATCCGACCACGGTATCTCGAAAGAACGCTCGCACCACCGGTTCCCCAAACAACACGTTCCCTCCCTACCTCAGGCGCGAACCGGCGCGACGCCCACGAACAGCCCCTCACCCGGGACCGAGTCTCGCCTTGCACCCCGGGAGACCCTACCGCAACTGGCGGGCGCTGAGCTACCACCCGACCTTCGGGCACCTCGCCAAGCGACGTGCGTGCGCCCGGGCGCGGCGGCCATGAGCCAGGACCGACGACGGGCGCCTTCCGACGCCACCGGACTCGCCCCGGATTCATCGACGACGAGCGCTGAAACGGCCCCACCTCTCAGGGCGCCTGACCCGAAATGGCGCTCGCACGACCGACGTCCGGACTGATTGGCGCCGACGGGACCATCTGGTCTAGGCGAGGCAGCAGCCGATCGGCGATCCGTTGCGCGATCAGGTCGTGTCCGAACTGGTTCGGATGGCCGAAGTCGGCGATGAAGTGCATCGGCGGAAAGGGCCTTGCCCGCACCGCCAGGTCGGCGTCGACGAGCTCAACGTGCTCCTGTGCCGCGACCTGCCGGGCCGGTGCATGGACCCACTGCATGCCACGCTCACCGCCCATTGTTCCGGCCGGTGCCGTCAACAGCACCGGAACCACTCCCTCTCTTCTACACCGCGCGACGAGGTCGGCGAGATTTCGTGCGAGGTGCCGGGACACGTTCGAGGGTGCGACGCGCTGATCGGTGCCAGCCCACGCATCGTTGTCTCCGAGATCGTCGTTGTCGCCCAACGCGATCGTCACCACGGCTGGTCGGTAGCGAAGGGCGTCGTCGAACTGCAACGCGCCATGATCCGAGGTGGCGCCACTGAACGAGCAGTTGATCACCCGTACGTTCAGATCCGGGCGCGCGGCGCGTAAGCGCGCCTGGAGCCGGGCCGGATAGGACAGCCGGGCCGGCAGGAAGATCCCATAGGTGGACGAATCGCCGAGCGTGGCGATGGTGAACATGCGGTCGTTGTCTTCCACCCGCAATTCGCTCTCGTCGCGGAGGGCAGGCTCGCACGACGAGGGCATCGACTGAACCGTGTGGGCGATCTGCGCACCGAGGAGCCCCAACACGCCGAATGCGAGCACGACCTGCCAGGCAACCAGCCCGCCTCGACGCAACAGACGCGACAGCAGCGCACCGTTGCGAAGCAACTGAAGGACACCGACGATCACGACCACCTGAATGCTGATCACGTAGGCCAGTGCCCATGCGCCGACGATCCAGCCCGCAATCTCCAGTCCGGGACGCGTCTCTCGCTTTCCCGCGATCCGAGACCTCGAATCGCCGAGCCACGCGGCGATCTGGACGGCACCGATCGCGAGGACGAAGGAGCCGGCTTCGCTGGCTCGGCCCGATAGCACCAGGACGGCGATCACTACGGCGACGAGCGCGAGGCTCAGCCCCTCGACGCCTCGCTGGGTGCTCGGCCACTGGAATCGAGACCGGCCGTGCCGCGAGAGCCACACCACCACCGCGGCGAGCCCAACCTGAAGTACTTGGCCGACCGAGGTACTCAGCAAGAACATGAGCACCGTGATGACTGCCGTCTGGAGCTGACATATGAACGCGTAGAACACCAGGGTCGGGGCCAACCGTAGAGCGACGATCCCGAGGCTCGGTGCCGGTGACGGGGCTTCGGGAACCGTCCCGTTGGGTGTCTCGTTCACGAAGACTCTCGACAGATCGTGCGAGGGGAGACCGCTGTCCGGGCGTGAGCGGCCACTCGAGCTCCCACGATGCCCCGTCAGAGCGTGCCGGGAGCAACCGGCAGATCGAGCCCGGCCAGTTGACGCTCGAGGACTGCGGCCACCACCTCGCCCATTATGCGATGTCCGTGGGGGGTGAAGTGAACATCGTCCATGAACAAGAAGTCATCGCGATGATCGATGAGCGTGGGGATCGGATCGATGACGGTCAGGCCGTGCCGTTGCCCGACCTCCTCGAGCACCGGGTAGAGCGGTGACACGCTTGGCCAGCGCCCGGCTTGGTAGATCGGTTCCAGATCCGGCTCTTCGACGAGAACGATGGTGCTCACCAACGGACGGGCTAGGGCGAGGAACCGTTCCAACGCGGTGCGATAGACGTCCGCCATCCCGAGCGGTGCCGAGTTGACGACCGAATTCACGATCAGGTGCGTCGGCTCGAGGGACGCGACGTTGCGCGGCAGGTGCTCGCGGATGTAGTCCAGCCCGGCCGCATCGACGCCGAGATTCCAGACCGACACCGAGCTCACCCCCCTCTCCCGCAACGAGCGCTCGACTTGCACCGGAAACGCACCTGCCCATCCCTCGGGGAATGGATATCCACGCGTCTGGGATCCACCCACGACCGCGATCCGGGTCCGCGAGGAGCTCTCGGTTCTACCGAGCTCGTCGACTGGCTCGAACCTCACCTGCATCGATCCCAGCGCGACGACCACGACGGCAAGCGAAACGGCCGTCGCTGCGAGCTGTATCGGAACCATCGCAGGGTGAGCCCATCGACTCCCCGCGAGCCGAGCGAACCTCACGAAGAAGCGTTCCCGGATCGCCATGAACGCGACGCATGCGCCCACCATCAACAGGAGCACCAACCGGAAGAGGATTCGACCCTTGATCGAGAAGTTCTGCAAGAGCTGATGCCGTGGAATCAGCGACAACAGCAACACGACGAGGAGGGTGCAGGCCAACCAGACCGCGATTGACGCCGGTGAGCGCTCGGCATGGAACGGGAACCAGCGACCCGGAAGCCGCCGGAGCCGGCGCCACCGGATGGCAGCGAAGGCCACCACGATCACGGCTTGCAGCTCGGGACGGCTGACGAGCTCTCGGGCCCAACGCGCCGGAAGCTCGCGGGCGTCAGAGAGGACGACCCGACCCAGCTTCACTCGATCGTGGAGATCCACGCTAGCCGGGGGGAACAAGGAAATCTCAAACTCACCTTGCGGGATCGTCCCGGGCAGCTTCACCGGGGTGGCACCGGGCAGCGAGAGGACCACGCCATCGGAGCGGCGCTCGAAGGACAGTTCGCCGACCATCTCGACGTCCGAGCTCGCCTGCGGCAGGGGCTCGCGGGTCCTTGCGACATCGCCGACGAAGGTCAGTATGGCGCTCGGGAGCGACGGGATCCGGCTGATCCGCACCACCACGTAGTCGCCCCCCACCTGTTCGGGGCTTTCGGTACCCGTCACGCGACGATCGAGCACGAAGCTGAGGGCTTCGCCCTCCTCGAGCCGATAGCGAGCGGTGACCGTGTGCCAACGCGTCCCGGGACGTGTCTCGAGACGCACCAGATTCATCGACAGCGAATCGAACCCGCTCGGAACCCGCTCGAGGCGACCACAGGCGGATTCGAGGCGCGGCAGGAACCTGTTCGAGAAACCAACCGTGACCACGGCGACCGCGACCGCGGTCAACAACGTGGCGTAGAGCGATTCGCGGTGCAGCGCGCCATCGAGCCGAGGTCCCGTCACCGCTCACCCCCCGAGCCGGATGCGGCACCACCGAGCTTCACCTCGCCCCCCCCGGGAAGCGCACGACGCCAGGTGAGGACCGCACAGCCACCCGAAGCCAATGCCACGAGGTCGAAGCCGTGCGCTGCGATCAGAACCGGGGCAAGCACCAACCCGAACGCATATCCGAGCAACGCTTCGACGAAGATGGCGCGCCGCAGCGGGAGCCCCGCCTCCTCGAGCGCCAACATCCAGCCAAGCGCACTCGCGCCGCAAGCCAGGACCGTCGCGATCGAGGCGAGGTCCCGGTTCGCGAACGGGCTCACGACCGCCAGCATCACAACCGACACGAGGAGCGCCGCACCGATCATCGACGAGGCGAGCGCGACGGGCGACCGCGCGAGCGCCTCGAACGAGGCGCGCCAGCGGTCGACGGCCAATCCGGCGACCGACGCCGCGATCCAGCCGAGCGCGAACAGAAGCGCCTCGAACGACCCGGGTGCCGAGGCGGGTCGCCCCAGGGAACCCGACGTCGCCAGCTGAGCCAGGGAGAAGCTCATTCCGGCGAGCACCCCGGTCCAGCCGAGGTCGGTGACGGCGACTGGCCACCACCAACGCCGCGCCGCGATCAGTCCCGCCAATGCCAACAGAGCGAGCGCCGCCGCTATGGCGTAGATCTCGTCCGGGAAGATCACGATCGGGCGCCCATCATCCGCGACCCGGCCCGCCTCGCCGCTCGGCAGGTCGCGGGGCACGTGCCCGGATGCGGCACCCAAGGATTCCCGAAGTACGTTCCAGGATTGCTCGCTGCGAGTTGCCCCGACCCACACGCACGCCGTCCCGGATGTGGGACAGGGTACCCAGGCTGTTCGCACACCGGCCGGCGCGCCGCCCAGCATCCGAGACAGATCGTCGGGCGTGGCCACGGTGCGCTCGACGACCAGCACCCCGTCCTCCCCGAGCACGCGGAACAGCGCACGATATCCGTCGGTGGTGAAGAGCCAGGCGGGCCAGGGGATCATCAGGAGCGACCTCAGCCCGGACGGCGCATCCACGCCATCCACGAACACCAGATCGGCCGGGGCTTGCGATCGCTGCAAGAAGCTCCTGGGATCGGCGACCGTCGTGTTGACGCGGGGATCGGTCCAGCCCAGTCGTTTTGCGCGGTCCGGCGTCATGCGCTCGTGATGACCGGGCCAAGCCTGTGGGCTAGCCAACTTGAGCCGATCGACTCGCGGGGCAGCGGCGAGGAGCTCGACCGGCGCCCGCGGAACGGCGAATCCGAGATAGACGACATTGCGAACGTCCAGCCGCTCGCCGAGCTCGGCGACGACTGGGTGCACCTGGGGGTCATCCAGCGGTGATGGACCGCAGTCCGGCCGCAACGCGGCCCCTCCCAGGGCTTCCGGCTCGCAGCGCCGCTCTCGAGCAAGCTCCGGCTTCCGATCCACCGCCCGGCCCGGGCTGAGCCACGCGTCGGTGGCTGCCGCTTGCCGGAAATCCGAGGCCTTCGACCTCACCCAGATTCCGGTGACGGCGCACGCCAAGAGCACGGCGATCGATAAGCGGCGGGATCCGAGCAGCGGGGTCAGCGCAGCGGCGAACACCAGCCACGCCTCGTCATGCCCTAGTTCGATCACGATCCCCAGGCCTGCGAGGAAGCCCAGCCCCACCGCGAACGATCCGAGCGCCCAGGCCAAGGCCAGACGCGGCGACCGAAGGACCGCGTCGCCGAGCGCTTTGCCCACACGGGCAAGCGGAACCGGCGAGAGCAGCAGAAAGCCCAGCAGCTCGATCCCCCCGAGTAGATCGGACAGCGACGCAACTCCGATGCGAGTCGGATCTACCGACAGGTGGAACTCGCGAGCCATGTCCGCCACGCTCGCGCAGCCGATCGCGACCGCCGCAGCGAGCAGGAGGGGGCGGAGCAGGGGCGCCTGGCCCGGTTCGCGACGCGCCCCGAAGGCCCACGCGCCGAGTGGCACCAGCAACGCGACAGGGACCAGCGCCCCGCCCAGCAGCCTCTCGCCCAGTAGTTGCGCGGCCGCGTACACGCCCAGCCCCGACACGAAGCCCGGGTAGCCGATCTCGAGCCAGGGTGACGCGAGCGTGACGAGGCGGGCGTTCATCCGGATCGACGATCACCAAACGGCTGGAGCGAGCGATCGGCTCGAGGCGGATCGCACGAGCGGGCACAGCGACCCGACGTTACCGGCGCACTCGGGGGAGGGCAAGGAGAGGTCGCCCTCTCGCCGTCGACCACGGCCAAGCGCTACCGTTCGACTCGATCGTCTCGAGCCATCGCCAGCGAGCGGTGGGCCGAACGGATCCTCGCCGTACCCAGCTGCCGCGCCGCGCGCGGACGATCAGTCCCATCCGCATGCCGATCCTCGCGATCCAGATCTGGGCGTTTTTCGTGGTCCTGCCATGGCTTGCGCGAATGTCGCTGGCGCGCTTCGCTACGCGCAGCGGGGTGCACCTCGCGCGCATGGCGCTCCTCGCTCTCGCGCTCGTGGGCACCGTCGTACTCGGGGTGGGGCTGCGGCCGTTCATCGCCGCGTTCGCGCCCACCTACACCCTCGCGACGGTGCTGCTCGTCGCCGTGCCGATCGTGATCGCTATGGCGGTGCGGCACGTGCCGCTCGCCGAGCGCATCGTGTCGGGTGGGCTCGGAGTGGTCGCGTCCCTCGCTGGCGGTCTGCTCTTGTGGATGACGATCTTCAACATCCAGTACGGCTACGGGAGCGACTGCGAACCGACCGTCGCCGAATCTCGCAACCGCGTCGTCTTCGGGCCGTGCAGGCCGGGCTTCGAGGACCAAGTACGATCCATCGTCGGTGCACACGCCGAGCTCCTCGATGCGCGCCAAAGCCGCGCAGTCTGGACAGCGTCCGACCCGCGCTACGTCTACACCGCGTGCGGGCTCGAGGGCACCGGGGCCAAGGATCACCCGCTCTTGCGCATCGACCGGCGCACCGGCACGATCGACCGCAGCTATGTGACCAGCGCGGTCTTCGACGGGGGCTGCGACCCGGACAGCAAGCGCTGCATCGCGCTGCTCTCGGCCGAGAAGCGCTTCCTGGTGATCGACGACGCGACCGGCGAGATCGTCCACGAGTCGGCGTTGCCCGTCGGCCCCCGCTTCGTCGCGTTGCACAGCCACCAGGCGATGGTCGGCCTCGCCGCACCGCCGGTGATGATGCGCGTCGATCTGCTCACCGGCGAGGCGATCTTCCCGAGCGCCGAGGAATCGCTCTACTTGGGCATCGCCTCGCGCGGCGGCGGCGTGGCCGCGGTGGGCAGCGATCCCGCCACCAACGACTCGTTCTTCACCATCGAGTATCCGGCCTCGAACCTCGGCGAGATCCTGAGCTTCCCCTCGGGGCCACTCGCGATCGCCACGCTCGCCTACTCGCCACTCGGGCACGGCACGCTGGCCCGCCTCGGCCTCGACCCGGGTCGGGTGACGATCGGACAGCTCACGCCTCGCGACCTGTTCTGGTCGTTCGGGCTCGTGCTCGGCATCGCGCCCGATCGCACGCGCGATACCGTCTATTTCATCTCGCCGACGGCGGGCGAGGTGGTGGCCCACGATTACGACACGCTCGCGTTCCGGTGGCGCCTCGCGCTCAAGTCGGGCGTGCGCCTCGGTGACATCGACCGCACCCGCGGGCGGCTCTTCGCCGGCGATTACGCGGGCGGCTGGCTGTTCGTGGTCGACGTCGACCGGCGCAAGGTGATCGACAAGCTCTACGTCGGCCGCGGTATCCGCCAGGTGCGCTTCGACCCGAGCCACGACCGGGTGCTGGTGGCGAGCCGCGCCGGTTTCGTCGAGGTCGACGTTTACGGCGAGGCAAGCAAGGAGTCGACGCCGATTCCATGAGCGAGAGCGGCGCGCAGCGCCATCGCCACCACCAGCCATCCGACGAGCCACAACCTGACCCGTACGTCGTCGCCGACCAGCCGACCTGCGTCGACGCGCTCGCCGCGGCCAGCGGCATCGAGCCGTCCGAGCGCGCGTCCGACACTCGCGACGATCAGCAGACCGTACACCAGTACCTGCGTGGTCGCGAGCGCCGCGAAGAGACCCGCCCACGACAGCACCGGCCGCGCACCAAGGGCAGTCCGCGCACCGGCCAGCACACCGAGCTGCATCACGACGACCGCGACCGACAACGCACCCACGCCGAGCAACCGCACCCCTCGCGAAGCAGCGGTGCCGAACCGCGCGAGGAGCGAGCCGATGCGACTCATGGGCGGGCCGCGCGCGGTTCGGCGTCCGAGCCTACGAGCCAGATGGCGAGGGCGGCGCCGAGGACGACCGCCGCGAGCGCGATGCCCGTCCAGTCGTGGATCCTCCCGGTCAGGAACACAAGCGCGTCGGGCGTCCGTTCGATCCGTCCAGCGAGCCACGCGAAGGGAGGGCGCGGGCCGTCCTCACGCCACGCCACGCGCAACGCTTCGAGCGCCGCCACCAGCGTGATCGGCGACCATCCTCGCGCGAGCCACGCGACGATTCCGTGCCGGCCAAGGCGCGGCCACTCGGCGCCCAGCAGCCACACGCCGACGACCCAGCACTGCCAGGCCTCGATCAGCACCACGCGTGCGTTGCCGCCGCTCGGGCCCGTGCTCGGATCTAGGTAGTCGCGCACGGAAATCGCACATCCGAGCAGCAGGCCGAGACCAATCCAGCGAACCTCGGCCGGCACGACGTTCCGCGATGGCTGGCTCGGCGGGTCCGCGTCGTGGCTTCGCACCACGCCCGCCCAGCGCGCCATCGCGATCACCATCACGGCGACCGCCAGCGCGAACGTCGCAGGCCCGAGCAGATCCGACAGACTCAACGATCCGACGAACTGAGCCTCGCCGTAACGCGCCGCGAACAGCTCGCCGCGCATCGCGTCCCGGTATCCCGCCAGCACCAACACCAGACCGACCTCGGCCACCACCCACGATCCCCCGTGAGCGAGCTGGTCCGCGGCGCGGCGAGCGTGCTCGGTGGTGGTCTCGCCCGCCCGCGGTCCGTGCTCGCGCACGAACGCCCACGCCGCGAGCGCGAGCAGCGCCGTGCGCAGGTGTGGGTCCAGCGCGTGTACCACCGCCCCCGGGCTCCACGACCCCGCCATCGCGGTGGCCGCGTGGAGCGCACCGATCCCGCCGTCGACGAGATCGAGGATCGCGAGGAGGGCCAGCGCCCAGGCCGCGAAACGCGACCACCGGTCGGGTCCGACGATCCGCATCCAGCGGCCGTGTAGGAAGCTCGGCGCGGGGATCGCCGCCTCGTTCACGCGCCTTCCGAGAGCCACTGGGCGCGGCCGGTCCACGACGTCCCTGCGGCCGCGCTCGAACGCAGCCGGTCGAGCTCGGCCAGCGGCCAGCTCGCCACGGTGCCGTGGCGGAAGTTGCTCACGACCAAGCGCCCGTGCCGAACGTCCACGGTGACCGCGCCGGTGCCACTCTGGACCGGCAAACGCGCCAGCGGCGTCAGCGTGTCGGTGGTGAGCCCCACCAGCTCGCCCGAGGAGCGCGCCGCGACCCACACCACGCCGCGCTGGGCGTCGAGGGCGATCGACTGTGCGCCGGGACCGACCTTGACCCGCGCACTCACCTCGCCCGACGGCAGCGCGATCTTCCACAGCTCGCCGAGCGCGCCGTCGACGACGAACGCCACGTCACCGTCCGGCGCGATCGTGAGATCGCGGGGGGACGGGCTGACCGGCACCTCACCGGCCGGCGCGAGGCTCGAGTCGAAGACGAGCATCCGGCCGTGGCCGGGGGCGGCCACGAAGATCGATCCCGCCTCCGCCAGCGCCGCCATCGGCCATAGGCCCGCGTCGTCGAGGCCCCGCGGGATCGGGACCCAGGGGGACTCCCCGCGCGCAAGCCAGCGTCGCTCGCCCGGCTCGGGCACGAAGCGGCGCAAGCGGATCGTCGGATCGCGGCGCGTGAACCGCGCCAATGCCACCACCAGCGAGCCGTCGCCGCCTTCGACCGCACCGATCACGACGGGCGTCGCGTCGTGGGCGTCGGTGACGTCAGGCTCGCCGGGCGTGAAGCAGCTCGCCAGCGTGCGCTCGCGGAACGGGTGGATCGCGCACACCTCCACCCCGGCTTCGAAGAGCACCACCGGACGCCCCAGCGACCCGAGCGCCACAAAGTGGAGCGGCGCACCGCCGAGTGCTTGGCGCGCAATGCGTCGGCCCGTCGCCGCGTCGAGCACCCACACCGCCGCATCGTCGGCGGCGGCGACGAAGATCCGCCCGCCGTCGAGGGCGACCGCAACGTCGACCGGCGCCCCCCCCAGACCGTGACGGGCGCCATCGCGGATGCCGGTTGAGTCCGCCCACCAGCTGAGCGTGAGCGTCAGCACGGTGGTGATCGCCGCGGCCCACCCCGGCGACGAGCGCGGGGACTCAGTCATCGCGAACTGGTCCCGGAGCCCGGCGCTGTGGTGCTCGGCGATCCCCCGGGCGGGCCATCACCCGGACCGCGCGGCGCGTGCGACGCGAGCTCTCGGATCTCGGCCTTCGAAATCCCGGTCACGGTCTTGCCGAGCTTCTGAATGATCTCCTTGAGCTTGTCGTTGTCGGTACCTTCGAGCTCGGCGAGCGTAAGGCGACCGTCCTTGTTGCGGTCGCAGTTCTCGAAGATCACGTCGAGGTTCTTGAGCGGGTCCTCCTGCGCACCACGCGGTCCACCAGGGCCGCCAGGGCCACCCGGAGACGGCGCCTGCGTCACCGGGCTTACCAACGCCGTGAACTCGGCCTTGGTGATCGAGCTCAGCCCCTGCCGGTTGAGCAGCGACAGCATTCCCGCGCGCGGCCCGGGAGGTGCCATCTCGGCCTCGGTACGGTCGACGCGGTTGTCACGGTTGCGATCGACGATGCGGAACATCAGGTCGGGATTGGGGCGCTCGTCACCGCCGGCCGATCCAACGCCAGGTCCAGCTGCCGGTCCGCCGCTCGGTCCACCTCCAGGCCCAGGTCCACCACCCGGACCGGGACCACCACCTGGACGGTCCGGTCCACCGCCGTCGGACGGGTAGTCACGGTGCCCCTCGTTGAGACGATCGAAGTCCTTGGGCGTGAGGTAGCCATCCGGACCTTTGCCGAGGCTGGCGAGGATGGTGATGACGTTCCGTCGATGTGGTTCGGGCATCTCCGCTGCGGTGAGTCGTCCATCGTGATTGGCATCGAAGGTCCGGAACAGCTCATCGGACGTCGGTGGACGCGACCGCCCCCCCAGCGAGTCCCCCTGATCCTGCGGACGCTGGTGTGCCGTGAGCGCCGCCTGCTCGAACTCGGCCTTGGTCAGCTTGCGATCGCGGTTGGCATCACCGCTGGTGACGGCGTCGCGGAAGCGGTCGCGCGCGAAGCGCACGGCCTCCTCCTCGGTGACCCCGCCGTCGTGGTTGGCGTCGAGGGCCTCGAACAGATGGCCCGCCCCATCGTCGCCGGGGCCACCGCCTATAGGCCCACCGCCCCCCCCGGGTCCGCCCCGGTCCATCGAGCCCGGCCCGGGGCGAAACAGTGGCTCCTCCTGCGCCCGAGCAGGCACGAGCCACGCGAGCCATCCAACGGCCACGAGCGCGGCGCACGCGCTCGACCACGATCGACGGTTCATGACACCCCCTGCGGCCGGCGCCTCGGGGCGCGAGGCGTCCGACTCGGCCGAGAGCGCTATCATACGGCGAAATCGCGGCACAAGCGCGTCCGCACGCTTCCGGTTCGAGCGGCTTGCGACAGCGCGGACCGATTCTTAGACTGCCGCGCGATGAGCGACCAGCCGCTTGCGTCGGGCACGAAGTTGCCGGCGGGCTTCACCGAGCACCGCCCGTGGGGCCACTACGTGGTGCTCGCGGACGAGGCCGATCACAAGGTGAAGCGGATCGTCGTCGAGCCTGGCAAGCGCCTGAGCCTCCAGTATCACCACCAGCGCGCCGAGCACTGGGCGATCGTCAGCGGCGAGGGCGTGGTGACCCGCGACGACGAGGCCATCCCGGTGCGAGCCGGAGCCGACGTCCACATCCCGGCCAAGGCGCGCCACCGTGTCGAGAACACCGGCCACGAGCCGCTGGTGTTCATCGAGGTGCAGCGCGGCAGCTACTTCGGCGAGGACGACATCGTCCGCCTCCAGGACGACTTCGGCCGCGGCTGAGCCACGACCCTCGCGCGCCGCGGCGCTCGAACGCCCGCTACCGCTGGATCACCACCAGCGCACGCGGCCGACGTCGACGTGGACGAAGTCGTCGGCCGGGTAGTAGCCGACTCCGCCAGCCTCGAGCGAGAGCGCCGCGCGCCGCACGACCTTGAGTCGGCGTCCCGGTACGCGGATGTCGATCGCCTTGCCCTCGACGTGCAGGCTTGCGTGCGCGACGCCGTCGCTCGCTGCGGCGAGCATCTGGTTGGTGGCCAGCGAGCGGTAACCCGAGATCACGTGGAACGGCTGCGTCGTGTCGAGCTCGCGGCGCAGGTGCGCCAGCAGGTCGAGGAGGTCGACGTCGATCGGGTAGGTGTCGCCGGTGCGATGGTCGCGCAGCAGGCGGTCGATCGCCTCGAGCCCGTCGAGCCGGTAGCGGCCGTCGGCCCAGTACACCGTCTTGAGGACCTCGTCGGTGTGCAGGTTGACGAACGCGAGCTCGCGGCGCTTCTGCTCGCGGAGCTTGGCGAAGGCCGGGGTGGCGGCGAGCGGCAGCGCCAGGCCCGCACCCCACACGAGGCCGGCGCGGAGGAAGTCGCGACGCCGCATGACCCCAGTTTCTTAGATCAGTGCGCCTGGTCTTGCAACCAGTGGTCGAAGTCCTTCTCGAAGCCCGGCATCCCCTGCGGGTAGACCAGGCTCATCGCTTCGTCGAACGGCTTGCCGCGCTCGAGCTCGCGGAAGATCCGCAGCACCCCGTCCATGCCCTTCTCGTCCTGGAGATAGACGACCGCCAGGTAGGCGCGGGCATAGGCACGACGCCGCGCCCCGCACCCGCCGCCCGCGGAGAACGCCCCCGAGAGCGGGCCGTGAAGCCCGGCCTTGCTCTGCGCGGCGACGTTGCGAACCAGCGTCGACGGCGGATCGACGGCGCGCGCCATCCCGAGCTGTGCGCGGTGCTCGACCAGCTCGGCGAGCCCCTCGTTGAGCCAGGCGGGCGGGCGACTCCGGCCGCTGAGCTCGCTCACCAGCACGTGGGTGTACTCGTGATAGAGCTCGTCCCGGATGACCTGGGCGCTCTTGAGCGTCGAGTTGATGCGGATCGCGCTGCCGTCCCAGAACCCCCACGCCCAGCTCGTCCCGGGGAAGCGCTTCTTGAAGTCGCCGTTCGCGTAGAACACCACCGGGACGCGCCGCGCCGGGTACGCGTCGAGCCACTGACCCACCTCGCGGTAGGCGTCCTCCAGGTACTCCTCGACCTTCTCCTGGTTGTCGCCGTGGTCGCGGCCGGCGCGGGTCTCCTCCGCCCAGCGGAAGTCGAAGTGAGCGGTCCGGCTGGAGGCGAATCCCTCGGCGGCTCCGGGCAGATCGGCGTTCGGGGCGGGCCCGGGGCGGGGCTCGGCGAGCGCCGCCGAGCGCACCGGTGCCGACTCCGGCGGTGGCTCGGGGGCCGCGGGCCGGGGCTTCGGCGGCTCGACCGGCCGGGAGTCGGGGCCGCTCAGGTTGGCGAGCACCCGGATGCGCTCGTCGCCCGGGCACAGGCGCGCCGCCTCCGCGAGGCTGACGCGGTCGGTTCCGCCGCCCCACTCTGGACCGAGCTGCCAGCGAGCCACCAGCTCACGGGCACGCGCGCACGGATCGCTCGCCGGCGGCGCCGCCGGCGACGGCGCTCGCGGCGCGGCGAAGCCGGCCAGGGCCGCCCACGCCGACGCGGAATCCATCGGGGTGGTCTCGCCGCCGGCGGTCTCGGGCTCCCCGCCCGCCCTCGTCCCCGACGCGTCGAGCGCCTGCCGGGCCGCGGCCCGCACGCCCTCCTCGCGCCGCGCCTCGGCGGCCCGGGCGCGGTAGCGCTCGGGAACGTCGCCGAGGGTCTCCGCCACGTGCACCGAGCCGGTGTCGTCCCGCCACCGGTAGCCGTCCTCGGCGCGCCCCGCTCCCGCGGCGCCCATCGCGAGGAACGAGGCCAGCGCCCCGACCGCGACGATGCGGCGAATGCGGACGGCGGTGCGCGGGGCGCGGTTCACCGGAGCACCCACCACATTCCCGGCGAAGAGGTCAGGTTAGCCCTTATGACACCGGCGCCGGTGGCGGGGCAAGCGGGCCGAGTGGCGCCCGGAGCGCCCGCGGAGACCGCGGCGCTGCGGTGCGGGAGAGGCACGGATCGTCTTGACACCTCGCGCGCCCAGTCGCTATCACACCAGGATTCCGCGGACCTCGAACGGTTCCCCGCGTCTCCCGCGAGCCGAGCCGAGTCCCGCACGCCTTCCCGGGCTCCGCCCGGTCGAGTTGCGAAAACGGGCGACATGCCGACCGCATTGATCACCGGTATCACCGGCCAGGACGGCTCCTATCTGGCCGAGCTCCTGATCGAAAAGGGCTACCGCGTCGTTGGCATGGTGCGGCGCTCGTCGCTCGAGAAGTTCGAGCGCATCGACCACATCCGCCACCGCATCGAGATCCGCCAGGCCGACCTCCTCGACCAGCTCTCGATCATCCGCGTGATCGAGCAGGTGGCGCCGGACGAGATCTACAACCTCGCCGCGCAGAGCTTCGTCCCCACCTCGTGGGACCAGCCGGTGCTGACCGCCGAGTTCACCGCAGTGGGCGTGACGCGGATGCTCGAGGCGGTCCACCAGCTCAACCGCAAGATCCGCTTCTACCAGGCGTCGTCGAGCGAGATGTTCGGCAAGGTCCAGGAAGTCCCGCAGACCGAGCGCACGCCGTTCTATCCGCGCAGCCCGTACGGCGTGGCCAAGGTCTACGGCCACTACATCACCGTGAACTACCGCGAGAGCTACGACATCTACGCGGTGTCCGGCATCCTCTTCAATCACGAGTCGCCGCGCCGCGGGCTCGAGTTCGTGACCCGCAAGGTCAGCGACGCGGTCGCGCGCATCAAGCTCGGCATGCAGAAGGAGCTGCGCATCGGCAACCTCGACGCCAAGCGCGACTGGGGTTTCGCCGGCGATTACGTGAAGGCGATGTGGCTGATGCTCCAGCAGCCCGAGCCCGACGACTACGTCATCGCCACCGGCGAGACCCACTCGGTGCGCGAGCTGGTGCAGGTGGCGTTCGAGTGCGTCGGACTCGACTGGGAGAAGTACACCGTCGTCGACCCGCGCTTCGTGCGCCCCGCCGAGGTCGATCTCCTGATCGGCGATCCCGCCAAGGCGAAGGCCAAGCTCGGCTGGGAGCCGCAGGTGAGCTTCCGCCAGCTCGTCGAGATGATGGTGGAATACGACGTCAAGCGACTCTCCGGCCAGGGCGCGCTCGCCAAGTGACCGCGCGCGCCGACCGCCGTCCGCTCCCCGTCCCGACCGCCGCCACCCTCCCGCGGCGTGATGTCCGTCCACCGCCGCCGTGCGGCGTGGGTGGCACGCTCGAGCCGCGCCACCGGAGGCCCCGATGAACGTGAACCCCGCGATCTTCCGCGAGTACGACGTCCGCGGCATCGTCGACCAGGACCTCACCGACGAGTTCGCCGAGCTCCTCGGCAAGGCGTTCGGCACCTACCAGGTGCGGCGCGAGCGCACCCAGCTCGCGGTGGGGCGCGACGTGCGCGCCTCGAGCACGCGGTTCCGCGACGCGCTGATCCGCGGCCTGGTCTCGACCGGCTGCGAGGTGATCGACGTCGGCGTGTGCCCCACTCCGCTGCTCTACTTCGCGCTCTTCCACTACGAGCGCACCGGCGGCGTGATGATCACGGGCAGCCACAACCCGCCCGAGTTCAACGGCTTCAAGATCTGCTCGGGGAAGAGCACCATCCACGGCGGCGACATCCAGGAGCTGCTCGCGATCGCCCAGTCGGGCGACTTCGCCACCGGCGAGGGCTCGGTGCGCCAGGCCGAGATCATCGACCCGTACATCGCGTGGGTGAAGGGCAACGTCCGCATCCAGCGCCCCATCAAGGTCGTGGTGGACGCCGGCAACGGCACCGCCGGGCTCGTCGCCCCTCGTATGCTCGAGGTGCTCGGCCAGGACGTGATCCCGCTGTTCTGCGAGCCGGACGCCACCTTCCCCAACCACCACCCCGACCCCACGCTGCCCGAGAACCTCGAGGCGCTGATCGACAAGGTGCTCGAGACCGGCGCCGAGCTCGGCATCGGCTACGACGGCGACGGCGACCGCATCGGCGTGGTCACCGGGCGCGGCAAGATCCTGTGGGGCGACATGCTGATGGTGCTCTTCTCGCGCGAGATCCTGCGTTCGCGGCCGGGCGCCACGATCGTCGCCGAGGTGAAGTGCTCGCAGAACCTCTACGACGACATCGCCGCGCGCGGCGGCAACGGCATCATGTGGAAGGCGGGCCACTCGCCGATCAAGGCGAAGATGAAGGAAGTGGGCGCGGCGCTGGGCGGCGAGATGAGCGGCCACGTGTTCTTCGCCGACCGCTTCTTCGGCTTCGACGACGCGCTCTACGCCACGCTGCGGGTGCTCGAGATCGTGTCGCGCGAGGAGCGCAGCCTCGACGAGCTGCTCTCCGACCTCCCCACCCTGGTCGCCACGCCCGAGATCCGGGTCGACTGCCCCGACGACAAGAAGTTCGAGGTGGTGCGGCGCGCGGTCGAGCACTTCAAGGCGACCCACCCGGTGGTGGACGTCGACGGCGCGCGCGTACTCTTCGAGGACGGCTGGGCGCTGGTGCGCGCGTCGAACACGCAGCCGGTGCTGGTGCTGCGCTTCGAGGCCAAGACCCAGGAGCGCCTTGACGCGATCCGGGGGGTCGTCGAAGATGTCCTGCGCTCGCTCACCGATGCCTGATCACCCGGAAGAGCGCGGACTCCGGGCGTTCCTCGTGGCCGCCAACCAACGCACGCTGATCGGGACCCGCGGCGCGCGGGCCGGCTCGGTCCGTGCGGCGGCGCGGCGCGGTCGCGGCGTCGGCGCGCTCGCCGCGACCTTGCTCGCCGGGTGCTCCTGGCTCTCGCCGGGCGCGCCGATGCCGCAGAGCATCGACCTCGTGGAGGCGACCCCGAAGGAGGTCTCCGCGGAACTCGAG
>CAYMQR010000039.1:0-17072 GCA_964392195.1 uncultured bacterium
AACCCATGGCGTCGTCGAGACGCCGGCGTTCTTCCCCGTCGGTACCCAGGCGACGGTCAAATCGCTCGATCCGGCCGATCTCGCCGCGCTGGGTGTCCAGGGAATCCTCTGTAACAGCTATCATCTCGTGCTCCGTCCCGGGTCCTCCACGGTGCGAGACCTGGGCGGCCTTCACCGCTTCATGGGGTTCCCGGGCGCGATCATCACGGACAGCGGCGGCTTCCAGGTCATGAGCTTGAGCGAATTGGCGAGGATCCGGGAGGAAGGCGTGCGCTTCCGATCCCACCTGGACGGCGCGGCCCTGGAGCTGACGCCGGAGAGCGCGCTGGAACACCAGTCCAACCTTGGCTCGGACGTTCGGATGGTGCTCGACGAGTGCACTCCCTACCCCTCTTCCCACGGCTATGCGCGGGAGTCGATGGAGCGCACGCTGCGGTGGGCGGCGCGCAGCGCGGCCGCGCGCCGCGAGGGCGACGCTGCCGTCTTCGGCATCGTGCAGGGGAGCACCTACCCGGATCTGCGCGCCGAGAGCGCTCGCCGGACCGTCGAGATCGGGTTCGATGGGTACGCCGTGGGTGGCGTCAGCGTCGGGGAAACGAAGTCCCTCTTGTACGACATGGTCGAGGCGTCCACCGGCGAGCTTCCCGCGGATCGACCCCGCTACGTGATGGGCGTCGGAAGTCCATCCGATCTGGTGGAATGCGTCGCGAGGGGGGCGGACGTCTTCGATTGCGTCATGCCAACCCGGAATGCCCGGAACGGCACCGCCTTCGTGCGCGGCGGGAAGCTGTCACTGCGGAACGCGGTGCACCGCGCCGACCCGCGCCCGATCGACCCCGGATGCGGGTGTTCGACCTGCGCCCGATTCTCCCGAGCCTACGTGCGTCACCTGCTCCAGGCGAACGAGATCCTCGGCGCGAAGTTGATGACGATCCACAACCTGTATCACTACATGGACCTCATGCGACGCATCCGCGACGCACTCTCAGCAGGGGTGTTCGGGGAATTCAGGCGTGCCTTCGAGGAAGTGAGCGCCTGAGCCGCGTCGCTTCCGGATACCAGGAGAACCACCATGGCGATTTCCTTCTCGAGCGTGTTGGCGGCCGCCGTTCCTCTGGCCATGGCACCGGCGCCGGGCGACAACCCAGGCACGGGCGCCTTCTGGGGACAGTTCGCGACGTTGCCCATCATCTTCGCGATCTTCTATTTCCTGATGATCCGGCCCCAGCAGCAGAAGGCCAAGCAGCACCAGGCGATGCTGGATGCCCTGAAGAAGGGCGACGAGGTGCTGACGGCGGGCGGCATCTACGGCAAGATCCACAGCGTCACCGACCAGGTCGTCAACCTCGAGATCGCGCCGAACGTCCGGATTCGCGTGGCGCGATCACGAATCGAGGGCAAGGAAAGCAAGGGCGAAGCGAAGGCCTCGGATTGAAGTGAGCAGCCTCGCCCTCGCGGCGGGACGGAGTGAACGGAATGCGGCACATTCGCGGACGGTTGATCCTAACGCTGGCGTTCACGCTGATGAGCGTGCTGCTTCTCGTGCCGACGCTGGTCGGCGAGAAGGGTCTCCCCGAGTGGTGGAAATCGGTCCTGCCCTCGAAGCGCCTCTCGCTCGGCCTCGACCTGAAGGGCGGCGTCCACTTGGTGTTCGAGGTCGAGTCCGACAAGGCGGTCGAGGTCGAGCTGAAGCACATCGCCGACAACGTCCGCCGGGGTCTCGAGGACGAGGGGGCGGTCGTCGACCGCGTCGAGGCGCTGCCGGGACTACCGGACCGGCACGACGACGATCGCGTGAAGGTCCACTTCGCGTCCGCCGACGGGAAGGCGACGCTCGAGAACCTGGTCAAGAAGAACAAGGGCTGGGCCCTCTCGGTCGATACGGCCGCGACGACCGACACCGAGGTGGCGCTGTCCCCGGATCCGAAGGTTCTCGACCGGCGGCGCGACGAGGCGATCGAGCAGGCGATCGAGGTCATCCGGAACCGCATCGATCAGTACGGCGTGGGTGAGCCGACCATCCAGCGCCAGGGCGAAGAGCGAGTGCTCGTACAGCTCGCGGGCGTGGAGAATCCGGCCGAGGCGAAGGCGCTCATCCAGAACACTGCGCTCCTCGAGTTCAAGCTCATCGACAGCAAGGCGGAGAACGAGCTCAAGGACGTGCTCGCGGGGTTGAAGTTCGGCGACCTGACCGAAGAGAACGCCAAGAAGGAAGCGGAGGCGAAGGTCGAGAGCGCCCTCGGGGCGAAGCTGCCGGTGGGCAGCGCGTGGTTGTTCGAGGTCAAGCGCGACAAGATCACGCGCAAGATCGTGCAGGCCTATCCGCGCATCGTGAAGAAGGAGACCCTGCTCTCCGGCGCGTACCTCTCGGATGCACGCGTCGACTTCGGGCAGCTCCACAATCCGCAGGTCGCGCTCCGCTTCGACTCCGAGGGAGCGAAGCGATTCGCCGACGTCACGGGTGAGCACACCCGCGAGTTCCTGGCGATCGTGCTCGACAACACGATCTACTCCGCGCCGGTGATCCGCCAGCGGATCTCGGGCGGAAACGCGGTGATCGAGGGGGGGTTCGACAGCCGCGAGGCGCACAATCTCGCGATCGTGCTGCGAGCGGGATCGCTGCCCGCACCGCTGGTGTTGCTGGAGGAGCGGACGGTCGGTCCCGAGCTGGGCCAGAAGAGCGTCCAGGACGGGAAGATCGCGACGCTGGTCAGCACCGCGGCGGTGATGTTGTTCATGATGATCTACTACCGGCGAGGCGGGATGCTCGCCAACTTCGCGCTCGTGCTCAACCTGGTCTTCCTGATGGCGGGATTGGCCGCGTTTCGCGCCACGCTGACGCTGCCTGGCATCGCCGGCATCGCGCTGACCCTCGCGATGGACGTCGATGCGAACATCATCATCCTGGAACGCATCCGCGAGGAGCTCCGCGCCGGCAAGACGCCGCGCAGCGCCATGGAAGCGGGCTACGATCGGGCCTTCAGCGCGATCTTCGACTCCAAGCTGACCACGCTGATCGCCGGCTTGATTCTGTACCAGTTCGGGACGGGTCCGGTTCGTGGGTTCGCCGTGACCCTGTCGCTGGGCCTGGTGATCGGTATGTTCACCGCGCTGGTGTTCACGCGCATGGTCTACGACTACGTCTTCGCGACTCGCCGCGTGACGACCCTCAGCGTCTGAGTCGATCCTCGCACCTCACGGCCCAACCGCAACGGAGCACGGAATGCTCGAGATCTTTCGGCACGACCTCAACATCGACTTCGTGGGCAAGGCGAAGGTGGCGGTTGGCATCTCGGTCGTGGTCATCGCGATCTGTCTCGCCAGCATCGCCGTGCGCGGGTTCAACTGGGGCGTCGATTTCCGCGGCGGCATCCTCGCGCAGGTGCGTCTCGACCGGGACATGTCGCCGGCGGAGGTGCATGAGTCCGCGTCGTCGCTGGGACTGGGCGAGGTCGAGGCGCAGAACTTCGAGGGGTCGAAGCGCGAGTACCTGATCCGCATCGACACGCGCGGGAAGGACGAGAAGTCGCTGGCGAGCGGCGCAGCGCAGCAGGCGTTCGTCGACAAGTTCGGCGCGGGCACGCAGGTCGTGAAGATCGAGATGGTGGGTCCCAAGGTCGGCGCCGAGCTCATCCAGAAGGGAGCGCTCGCGTTGCTCTGGTCGCTGGTCGCGATGCTTCTCTACATCTGGTTCCGGTTCACCCTCGACTTCGGCATGGGGGCGGTCTGGGCGACCTTCCACGACGTGATGGTGATGCTCGGCGCGTTCTCGCTGTCTCGGCGCGAGATCAATCTTCCCATCGTCGCGGCCCTCCTCACGATCGTCGGCTTCTCGATGAACGACACGATCATCCTGTTCGACCGGGTGCGCGAGAATCTCGGCCGCAGGCGTAAGACCGACTTCCGCGAGATCGTGAACATCAGCGTCAACGAGACGCTGAGCCGGACGATCCTGACCTCGCTGACCGTCTTGCTTTCGTCGATCGCGCTGTTCTTCTTCGGCGGCGGCGTGCTCCGGGACTTCAGCTTCGCGATGATCGTGGGAGTGCTCACGGGAACCTGGTCGTCGATCTTCATCGCCAGCCCGATCGCGATGTGGTGGCGCAAGCGCTTCGGAGTTCCGGCCAAGAAGGCCTGATACCTGGCCGGCTCGGAACGGGAGTCGTCGTGCAAGCGTCCGACCCCCACGCACCTCGGCAGGCCGCGAGTCGACGGCGACGTTTTCCGCGGTCGCGGCGTCACCATCTCACGTGGATCGGAAACGTCGCGGCCTTGGTCGTCGCGATGGTGGGGACCACGTCCTGTTCCGAGGCGCTGGCCGAGCTACAGCGTCGGCGAGCGCAGCAGGTCCAGCCGCCCACCGACGCGGCAACTAGCCCGGCTCCGGCTACGTCCCCGACCGCCACCCGGCCCCTCGAGCTACCCGGGACGCGCGCGACGGTCCGGTCGCGCATCCATCAGGACGGCCAGCGCCGCTACCTCGAGGTCGACGGTCAGCCTTTCCTGATCCTCGCGGTACAGGCTGACGCCTGGGCGGTGGCGCATCCCACCGAGGGAGCGGCTCGCCAGTTCCGCTACGCGAGGGAACTGGGCGCGAACACGATCGAGATCCCGCTTCCGTGGGTCCACGTGGAACCGGCTCGAGACCGCTACACCGCCGAGTACGTTCGTTGGGTGGTCGACCAGGCTCGACAGAACGATCTGAAGCTGGTGCTGCTGTGGTTCGGTTCGAACGTGGTCGGGAAGACCGGCTCACCGACGAATCTCGAGATCGTCCCCGAGTACATCGCGTCCGATCCGCGAACCTACCCGCGGGTTTCCGGCCCGCTCGCGCGCGCGGAGAACCCGCTGGAGCCCAATCACCCCTCGACGCTGGACCGGGAGAGCCGTGCCTTCGCCAAGGCCCTCGAGATGGTCGCGGCCGAGGATCACGACGGGCGGGTGATCGCCTGGCAGATCCTGAACGAGGTCGGCGTCCTCCCCGAGACGCGCATCCCGTATCCCGAGTCCACCTTGACGGACAAGCTGGTCTCACACGTCCGGACGCTCGCGCAGATCCAGAAGCGGATCCATCCGGTGCCGAGCTTCATGAACTTCTGGGAAGGCCTTCAAGGCGCCAAGCCGTTCGAGTTCCTGAGCCGGATCCCGGAGATCGATTTCGTCGGCCCCGATCTCTACGGGAAACCGAGCTTGGGTTTCCACATCGCGAACCGTGACTACGTCGCCTTCCGCGACAATTACCTCAAGCAGCTCGATCGGTACCGCCAGGGGCGGAACCTCTCGTTCATTCCGGAGACGAACAACGATTCCTACTTCAAGCCTTACCTGCTGATCTTCCCGCTCCTCGGCCAGGTGCCCGGGATCGGCATGGACGTGTGGGCGATCACGACCGGCAGCATGAAGGGATACGAGCCGCTCGCCAGCGCGAAGACCGGCCAGCTCACCGAGAGCGGGGTCCTGCTCCGAGAGGTCTACCGCGCCATCGACGGTGCGATGGTACCGATCGTCCGCGCCCAGGGCAGCGACCGCCTGGCGTGGCTCATGAGCGAGGGTCCGGCGCGTGGTCGGCGGCTGAGCGCGGGTGGGATCGAGATGACCGTCGACACCGAGGGCGACGCGGGCCTCCTCGCGATGCGCGACGGCGCCGGATCGCTCGTCCTCGTCGGTCGGAAGGTGGCGGTCACGATCCCCCGTCCCCCGGGTCGCACCGCGGAGCGCGGACGCTACGAGGGGTCTCAGTGGCGCGGCGCTGGACCCGCCCGGGCCCGCGCAGGCGCGAGCGACCCGCTGCGCGTCGAGCTCGACACCGCCGACGTCGTGCGGATCGCTGCGGGAAGCTGAATCGCGCGCCGCGCCGTGGACTCCGCTCCTTCACGTTCCAGCACGGCCTCGCTGACGAGGATCCGCTCCGCACTGGCGGACCGGGATCGCGAGATCAGCGCAGGGCGATGGCTCGCGCTCGGGACCTTGCTGCTGTTCGGCGCTGGTTTCGCCGCGGTGGCGGGGATCGTCGCCGCGATCACCGAACAGAGGCTGGGCCTCGGCCCGAGCGCCCGGCGGCTGGTCGTGGTCGTGACGTTCAGCGCGCTGTGCGCCCTGGTGGGAGCGGTCGGCTGGCGTGCGCCGCCCGCGCGGGGCCGCGTCACCGTCTGGTGGTGGCTCGTCTATCCCGCCCGCACGTTCGCATCCACCCTCCGGCTCGCGGCGAAGCGCCGGCTCCGGCCCGGGGCCACGATGATCCGGGACGCGGCGGCGCTGCTCGACGACGCGGACGATCCATCCGCGCTCGCCGCGCGAATCGGGGCGGGCGGGGCGCCGGCCCTGCGAGCCCTCGCCCTCCTGGAGTCGCTGGAGCTCCTCCGTGCTCGCTCCCAGCGCCGGCTGAGGACGTCGAACCGCGCCTCGCCCGACGCGGCGATCACGAGCGAGGTCCGGACCGTTCCGCCTGCATCTCCGGCGCTCGCGCGCGAGGTGCACGGGCTCCGCGAGCGCTGGGCGTGGCCCGGGGCCGCCGGTGTGGTCGAGCTTCATGCTGCAGCGCTTGCCGGCTGGGTGCTCGCTCGTGACGAGAGGAACCTCACGCGGCTCGGCGACGGCGGCTCGCCGGTCTGGTCCCGGCCTGCAGGGCGCAACGTCAGCAGCGTCCACGTGGCGTGCGATGGCGCTCGTGTCGCGGTGCTCGACGAGCGCGGGGCCGTCACGCTCCTCGCTGGCGAGACCGGCGAGCGCCTCGGGCAGCTCGAGGCGAGCGACGCGGCCACGAGCGTCGCCGTTGCGGCGGGCGGCGCGCGGGTCTGGATCGGAGATCGGTTCGGTGTGCTGAGGATCCTCGACGCTCGCGGGCGAGTCCTCCGGGATATCCGGGTCGGACATCCGATCGACTTCCTGGCCATGGCGAGCGAGGTGGAGGTGGGCGTCGTCGCCAGCCGACGCGGCCACGTCACCTCCGTGGATCCTGGCCGGGATGGAGTCCATCGCACCTTCCTGCGCTCGGACCTGCAGCGGGTGTGGGTCGAGGAAGACGGCGAGCGCGCGCTGCTGGTCGTCCCGGCCGACGGGGTGCTCGCCTGGGATTTCGGGATGGGCTCGATGGAGACGTACGCGCTCGATCGAGCCGTGCGCGACGCGGCGAGCGATGCTCCGGGAGATCGGATCGTCGCGCTGACCTTCGACGACCGGATCGTCGTGCTGGACGGCTCCGCCAGGGTGTTGTGGCAATGCGACGCACCGCCCGGATCCCTCCGCATTCGCATGAGCGGAGACGGGGATCGTGTGTGGTGCGCGGACTCCGCCGGCGCCGTTCGCGAGCTCGAGGTCCTCGATCGGGCGGATGCCGAACGGCCGGTGCTCGATCTGAGCACCAGCGCACCGCCGGCGGCAGCCGTCGAGCCGAGCGAGGTCGAGGTCGCCGCCGAGCCCGAGCCAGGTGGATTCAGGCGCGTCCGGATCGACCCCGCCGGCGGTGCGCTGCTGCTGATCCACCCGGATGGACGCGTCGCGATCCGTCCCGCGTCTCGCAACGCTTGGATCGTCACCGAACCGGGCGCTGGTGGTGTCACCGGCGACGTGGTCGTCACGGACGACGGCTCGACGGTCGGTCTGGCGCTCGATCAAGGAGTCCGCCGTGTTCGCGTCGCGGACGGTCAGACGCGCAACGTCGCGATCCCCGCGCCGAGGCTCGCGCGAGTTCCCGGTGGCGGCGACCTCCTCGTCGCCACTCCGCACGGCGAACTCTGGCTGCTCTCGGACGAGCGCGAGGAGCGGATGGCCGTCGGCCTGGACGGGCTGTCGCATTTCGTGGCCGTCTCCACCGGGCACGGATGGAGCGTCTGGTGGTCCAGCTCGGACGGCGCCGTCTCGCGGCTCGATCATCGAGGCGCCGGGGTCGTGACCGTGGCGTCGCCGATGGAGCTCACGCCGCCGGTCCGGCTGGTCGCCACACGTGCCCGGGTGTTGATGGTGGACGCCGCCGGCCAGGTCCGCTGGTCGACCGGAGACGGGCGCGAGACCATGCGCGCGTCGCTCGCCATGCCGATCGTGAACGTCGAGCGGGTGGGTGACGGGTTCGCGGCGCTGACCGATGTCTTCGGAAACGTGCACCTCGCCGTCGCCGACGGCGGGGTGACCGGCACGCTCGCGCGCCAGGACGGCGTGCTCCGCGCGGGCCTCGACCCGCAGGGTGACCCGTGGCTGCTGCGGGTTCACCGCCAGCTTTTGATCTGCCAAACGTGGGACGGTACCATCCGCGCCCGGGCGCGGGTCGCGGGCACACCGCTCGATCTGGCGAGCGGCCCGTCCGGCGCGTGGGCGCTGCTCACCACCTCGGGCCTGTTCGCGCACGGCCTCGTGCAGCCACGATCCAGCGAGCGGGCGCGCTTTCTCGAGCTCTGATGGAGGCCTCCATGGCGTCGGCGCAACTCGCCCGCGAAATCGAGCTCCTGGTTCGAGCCCGCTATCCGATCCTCTATCTCGTGACCCACGAGGAGAGGCGGGTGGAGAAGCTCCTGCTCGACGTGGCCAGCCGGCTCGGCAAACGGCTGTCCGTCTGGACCCACACCCGCGGACTGGTCGCGGGAAGTGGGGTGGACGACGGCAACCGGGACCCCGCCGAAGCGCTGGCGCGGGTCGCGGAGTCGGCCGACCGGGCGATCTTCGTGTTCCTCGACCTCCACGCGCACTTCCAGGATCCCAAGGTCGTCCGGCGCCTGCGGGACCTCGCGCGCGATCTGCGCCACACGTTCAAGACCCTCGTGCTCGTCAGCCCGGTGCTCTCGCTCCCGCCCGAGCTCGAGAAGGACGTCACCGTGCTCGACGTCCCCCTCCCGGATGCCGACGAGATCGCTCAGATCATGGACGGCGTGCTCGAGAGCGTTCGTGGCGACGACCGCGTGAAGGTGGACCTCAGCGCGACCCTCCGCGAACGCATGCTCCAGGCGGCCCTGGGGCTCACCGCGGCCGAGGCCGAGAGCATCTTCTGCAAGGCCGTCGTGGAAGGGCTCCGGCTCGACGAGCAGGATCTCGACCTGATCCTCGCCGAGAAGAAGCAGATCATCCGCAAGGGCGCGCTTCTCGAGTTCTACGAGCTCGACGAATCGCTCGCGCACGTGGGCGGGCTCGCGAAGCTCAAGACCTGGCTGAACGGGAGAGGGGCGAGCTTCTCGGCCCGGGCGCGAGCGTTCGGGCTGCCCGAGCCCCGGGGATTGCTGCTGCTCGGTGTCCAGGGCTGTGGGAAGAGCCTCACCGCCAAGGCGATCGCCAGCCACTGGCGGCTTCCCCTGCTCCGGATGGACGTCGGCAACGTCTTCAGCTCCTTCATGGGTGCGAGCGAGGAGAACATGCGTCGCTCGATCCGGACGGCCGAGTCGTTGTCGCCGTGCGTGCTGTGGCTCGACGAACTCGAGAAGGCGTTCGCCGGCGCGGGAGGCTCCGGGGACATGGACTCCGGGACGACCCGCCGGGTCTTCGCGACTTTCCTGACGTGGATGCAAGAGAAGACGCGACCGGTGTTCGTCGTGGCGACGGCCAACAGCATCGAGTCGCTGCCACCCGAGCTCCTGCGCAAGGGACGTTTCGACGAGATCTTCTTCCTCGACCTGCCGGACCTCGAGGCCCGTCGTTCGATCTTCTCGATCCATCTGGAGCGCCGTCGGCGGGACCCGAGCGGACTGGACGTCGACGCGCTGGCGCGAGCGTCGGACGGGTTCAGCGGCGCGGAGATCGAAGAGGTGGTGATCGCTGCGCTCTATCGGGCCTTCGGCGACGGTGAGCGAGCGCTCGAGTCGGAGGATCTGCTCGCCGCGCTGGCCGACACCGTGCCGCTCTCGGTGACGATGCGCGAGCCGATCATGGCGCTACGCACCTGGGCCAGGGATCGCGCGCGCCCGGCCGCTTGACCGAATCGGTCGCCGCATGGCCCCTATCCATCAGGAATCATTCGGTAATCACGCAATTACGCGGTGCGCCATTTTGTCGTTGACATCATGACGCATCGTGTTAAGTTCCATGGGTCACGACTGATCCGGATCGTACCCACGCCCTCCACGTCGGAGGCGATCGAGGATCCGGCGAGGAGAGTTCCATGGCACGGAAGCAGGAAGTCGTTGCCGCCGCGGCGGTCACGGACATCGTCAAGGACGGCATCTCGAACGTGCGCGATCGATTCGCCCGGGTCGAGGAGGAGAGCCAGCGGATCGCGCGGCGCCTCGTCGAAGAGGTCGAGAGCCGGATTCCCGAAACCCAGAAGAAGGCCGTCGACGAGGTGCTCGTCTTCGCGCGTCGCACGCGCGAAGAGATCGAGCGTCGCGTGGACGAGGGGATCGACCGGACCCTCGGCATCCTCAACATCCCGACCCGCTCGCAGATCGAGCAGCTCGACGACCGTCTGAGCGAGCTCGCCCGGCGCGTCAACGCGCTGCAGAAGACCCGGAAGGTCCAGGCTCCGTCGCGCCGTCGCGCCCGCGCCTGATCCTCGCATCCCAGCACCCACGGGGCGGCGATGAGCTGCCGCCCCGTGGGTGGTCCGCCTTCGGCTCACCGCCTCACACCACCCGCGGTGGTCCCAGCCCGCTGCCGATGCGGATCGAGCCGAAGTTCCCCTGAGCCAGCCGATTCCGAGGCTGGCGCAGCCGCGCCGGATCCGAGCCGTTCGACCGGCCCGGATCGTGATCATGACAGCCCGAGGACACACCCGGCCCGATGCGACCTCGTCGCAGCGAACCAGCGCGCGTCTAGCCGCGATGTTGGTCGCCGCTGCGTGGGCCGGGGCTCTCTCGCTGGCGATGGCCGCGAGCGCTCGCGTTTGGCCAGCGTTCGAGCCGACGGATAACCGGCCGAAGGCGCCGTCCGGCCAGACCGTCGACCTGGAGCCCTGGTGCGAGGCCCCCAGCCGCAGGCTGGCGAGCTGGCCGAGCGCACCACCGCGTGCGCTACTCGAGGCGTTCCTCGTGGACCACCTCGCACGGGAGGGTGTCCCCCGACCGCGTCGAGTGACCGCTGAGCTCGTCGCCACTTCGCTTCGGCACGATGTCGACCCGTTGCTGGTCGTCAGCTTGATGGAGGTGGAGAGTGGCTACCGACCGGGTGCCCGGAGCTCGGCGGGTGCGCTGGGCCTGCTCCAGGTCCGGCCAGCCACCGCGCGAGAGGTCGCGGAGCAACGCGGCCTGCGATGGAGGGGGCCAGCTCAGCTTCTCGTGCCGGAGGTGAACGTTCAGCTGGGTATCCTCTATCTGGCTGATCTGCTGGACCAATTCGGTGACCTGGAGCATGCTCTCGCCGCCTACAATCGAGGGCCGTCCGCCGTGACCCGATTGCTTTCCGAAGGTGGCCCGGTTCCTCGACAGTTCGCGGAACGCGTGTCGCGGGCCTATCGAGAGCTGCGCCAGGAGGTCCAGGCGGACTTGCTCACCGAATCGAAGCCAGCGTTGCTCGCCTCGGATCGCAGGCGCGAGCCGTGGATCGAAAGCTGATTCGGAGGCACGAGACGATGATCGCCGAGCGGCATCCAGCGCGCGGGTCACTTCGGAGGCGACCCGCCGTCGCCGCTGTCGTGGTGGCGCTGGCCCTGTGCCTGCTGCCCGATGGCGCCGACGTGGCGGCGCGTGAGGACGTCGGTGCCGGCCGTCAGGAGTTGCTCGCTCCGTCGGGGCGTGCGATCGAAGTGCGGCAGGTCCTCGACGCTTCCCCGGATGATGTGTTCCGGGTAGTGACCGACTACGAACGCTACGCCGACATGATCCCCGACATCTTCTCGGCGGAGGTCCTGCGCCGGGAAGAGTCGGTCGTCGACGTCCGCTTCAAGTATCACGTCGTGATGGCCGGCGACCTGACCATCACGCGCCGGTTCGTCCACCAGGGACGGACGAAGGTCGAGTTCTCGACGCTCGACGGTGATCTCGGCGAGCTGTCCGGGAGCTGGACGCTCACGCCCTCCGGCGAGCCCGGGAAGACGCAAGTCTCGTACGAGGCGACCCTGAATCCCCGATTCGAGGCGCCAGGATTTCTCGTCCGTTACGTCCTCCGCAGCGAGGCGCCGCGCATCCTGGACCGTGTCGAGCGCATGGCGAACGCTCGAAGATCGGGCTGAGCGAGGCGGACCGAGCGATCGACGAGCCGGACCCCGGGCTCGCGCGTGACGTCACGAACCGACGCGCTCGCGGACCCGTTTCGCCAGGCTCGCCAGGGCGACGCCGGCGCGCTCCTGGAGAAAGATCCCTCCGAGCCTCGAGAAGTTGTTCTCGGCGGGGTTCACCACGATCACCCGACCACCGGCCTGCCGGCACACCTCGGGCAGCTCGGCGGCCGGATACACCGTGCCCGAGGTCCCGATCACGAGCATCAGGTCGGCGCCCTCGGCGAGCTCGTAGGCTCGCTCCAGATCCTGTACCGACTCGCCGAATAGCACGACGTCGATCCGAACCAGCTCGCCACACACAGCGCAGCGAGGCAACCGGTCCAGGATCGACTTGAGGCTCAGATCCCCGGTGAAAGCGCGTTCGAGCCGCGTCGCGATCGCGCCGCGGTCCAGCTTCTCGGTGTGCCCGCATTCGAGGCATCGCAGCCGAAGGACGTTGCCATGGAGCTCGATCACCCTCGACGATCCGGCGCTCTGATGAAGGTCGTCGACGTTCTGCGTGATGACCCCGTGCAACCGGCCGATCTCCTCCAGCGCGGCGAGCGCGCGGTGGCCCGCGTTGGGCTCGGCGCCCAGGACCGAGTCCATCACCTCGCGGAGGAACCCGTACAGCCGCGAGGGTCCGCTGCGCAGCAGGGTCAGGATCCCGGCCGCGGTCCCGACCTCGCCCGGATCGAACCGCTCCCACACGCCGCCCGGATCCCGGAACGTCGCGATTCCGCTCTCCGCGCTCACGCCCGCGCCCGAGAACGCGACCGCGCGCTCGGACTCGGCGATCCAGTCCGCCGCCTTCTCCAAGAGGTGATCCATCACTCCACCCGCCCGGTGCGCCGACCTTCCACCGATATCATCGCACGGGAGGGATGAACGTGGACCGCCGACCCTCCGATCGCTTGCGGGTGGGCCTCGTGGGATGTGGAACACGGGCGCGGGACTACTACGTGCCGTTGCTCACGACCTTGCCGGACTTCGAGCCGGTGGGCTGCGTGGGCCGCGGGACCGAGCGAGCCGAGGAGGTGGCTCGCGCGCTCGGCTGCCCGAGGTTCGCGGACATCGGGTCGTTGGTGGGCCGGGCAGCGCCGGACCTGGTCGTGACCTGCGTCCCGTACCACGCGAACGGCGAGGTGGCGCTCGAGCTCCTGGAGCACCGGGTAGCCATGCTCTGCGAGACACCGCTGGCCCACCGTCTCGAGGACGGTGACGCGATCGTGGCGCGCGCGCGGGAATCGGGAACCGTCGTCGGCGTTGCCGAGCAGTTCCCGCGGTTCCCGGTCGCGGAGCTGGTGCGGCGAGCGATCGAGCGAGGCTTGTTCGGACGGATCCTCCACGCCGCGAGCGACTTCGCCGGGCACGGCTATCACGGGATGGCGCTCGCTCGAGCGATGCTCGGCTTCGACAAGATCCCGCTGCAGGCGCTCGGCATCCAGCGCTACTTCGACGTCGCTCCACACTGGTCGCGCATAGAGGGTCGATTCGGGCGCTCGCGCGAGCGCTGGGATTCGGGCTCGGTCGAGTTCGACGACGGCTCGTTCGCGAGCTTCCTGTTCACCGATCACGGCTACGATTCGCCGCTCCGCTGGCACCGGCAGGTTCGCTTCTTCGGGTCGGGAGGCATGGGGGTGGACGACAAGCTCGCCGTCCTCGACTCCGAGGGACGCGAGCCGCATCCGCTGCCGATCCACTGGGAGACCGTCGAATCCGGGGACCGTCACTGGCTGCGTGGGCTCTCGCTCACAGCGCCCTCGTGGCTCGGTGGCGAGCGGATCGAGTGGAAGAGCCCCTATCCGGACGTCGCGCTGCGGGACGACCAGATCGCGGTGGCGAGCTGCCTGGCCGATGTCGCGGACGCGCTCCGCCACGGAACGCCCGTCCGGTACGACGCCGCCCAGGGTCTGCGCGATCAGGAGTGCACGCTCGCGATCGAGCGCTCTCACGAGCGCGGCGGCGAGCCGTGTCGTTTTCCGCTGCGACGCGGCTAGCTCCCGCGGTCCCGGGTCCGGCTCACCGTCACCCGGCCTTGTCGAGCTCGCGCAGCAGCGCTTGCCGAACCCGCTCGAGCTCGGCCTTGGCGCACGCCACCTTGGTAGGCGCGCGCTCGACGGAGCAGGCGCGGCCCATGACCCCGAGCTCCCGGCAGAGCGCCGGGAGGTGCCGGGCACCCGGGAAGGCGCTGCTCGACCCGAGCGTGTGAGCCGAGTACGCGACGCTCTGCGCGTCGCCCTGCTCGGCTGCTGGCACCACCAGCTCGATCAGCCGTGGCGCGGTGTCGAGAATCGAGCGAAGCGCGCCCCAGTACGCTCGGTGCGCCCGGGGGACCGCCGGCTCCGGGTTCCGGGGCAGGTTGGGTGGCGAGTCCGTCCCGGCCGCAGACGGCCGGCAGTGCACCGAGCACCTCGTCCCGACCGGGCCGGTTCGCACCGTCGGCGGTGGCCCTTCCCACCCGCATGTAGTAGAGCACCGAGCGGAACCGCGGACCGGTGACGCTCGCGCGTCGGTCCGACGGCCCCCCCGTGCACCATGAACGCCCCGCGCCGCCCACCGTTCGATCGCAAGCGGGATTCGTCGTCCGGCGCGCCGCCACGTGGGCCGCGTCGTCACAGGCACCCCAAGCGAGATCCAGGGCGCGGCAGCAGCCCGGGTGTTCAGCCACGCGAGCGCGAACTCGCGGCGCTGCTGGCGAACATCGGCGTGCCGGACGCGGCGCCGTTCCACGCGGACCCGTTCCAGGAACAGGCGCTCGAGGCGATCCGCGACCACGACGTCATCGTCACCGCCCCCACCGGCGCCGGGAAGACCTGGATCGCGGTCGAGGCGATCCGACGCGAGCTCGAGAGAGGCGGCCGCGCCTGGTACACCTCCCCGCTCAAGGCGCTCTCCAACAGCAAGTACGTGGAGCTCAAGCGCACCTTCGGCGAGGACACGGTCGGCATCGTCACCGGTGACCGCCAGGAGAACCTGTCGGCGCCGGTGCTGGTGGCGACGGCCGAGATCTACCGCAACCGGCTCTACGACTTCCTGCGCGGCGAGTGCGACATCGACCACGGCCTGGTGGTCTTCGACGAGGCGCACTACCTCGCCGACCTCGATCGCGGCGTCACCTGGGAGGAGGCGTGGATCTTCTCGCCGCCTTCGGTGCGGTGCCTGCTGCTGTCCGCCACGATCGCGAACGCCGATCAGCTCGCGACGTGGATGGCCGGGGTCCGCGGCACCACCGTGCGCATCGTGTCGACCCGCCACCGTCCGGTACCGATGGAGACGTTGTTCGTGTACCCCGACGGCTGGCGGCTGGGCCCGTTCTGGGAAGCGGGACGGCGGGTCCACCACGACGTCCGTCAGGCCGCGAGCCAGGGGCGGGGGGCCCCGACCGGGCCGCGCGGCCCGCGGCGCTTCCGGCGCGGGGTCCTTCCGCGCGACCTGATCGCGCTCCTCAGGCGCCACGATCTCCTGCCGGCGCTGGTGTTCATGGGATCGCGCGCCGCCTGCGACGATGCGGCCGAGGCGTTCGCGCGCCAGGGACGCCGCATGGACGAACGCCGCGCCCGCCGCATCCAGGAGGTGCTCGACGAGATCGTCGCGGACGTTCCGGCGCTTGCCGGCCATCGCCACATGGAGAGCGTGCTGCGTGCGGGCGCCGCGGCACACCACGCCGGCCACCACCCCGCCTGGAAGCTCGCGCTGGAGACGCTGATGGCGGAGGGTCTCCTCGACGCGCTGTTCTCGACCACCACCATGGCCGCCGGCGTGGACTTCCCGACCCGCTCGGCGTGCATCACCCGCTCGGTGCTGTGGGACGGCCGGGACGAGCGCCCGTTCCTGGCGCGCGAGCTCCAGCAGATGACCGGCCGCGCCGGCAGGCGCGGGAAGGATCGCGTGGGCTTCGCGGTGGTCGTGCCGGGTCCGGCGATGGACGTGGACGAGATCGCCCACGCGCTGCGCAGCCAGCCCGAGCCGATCGAGAGCCAGTTCAAGGCGAGCTACACGATGGCGCTCAACCTGCTCGGCGCGTTCGAGCCGAGACGGGTGCGAGAGCTGCTCGAGAAGAGCTTCGCCCAGTACCAGCGAGCGATCGCCATCCGCGAGCTACGCGCCGAGGCGGACGCGCTCGAGCGTCGCGTACCTACTTCCGGCGAGACCCGCGGCGTCCTGCGGCGGCGTCGCAAGCACGTCGACGACCTCCGCAGCCAGGCGGATCAGCTCGAAGAGGGTCTGTGGCGAGAGTTCGAACGCTACGCCGCGGTGTTGCGCCACTTCGGCTATCTGGGCGCCGACGACCGGCCGACCACCGAGGGGCAGTGGGCGGCGCTGCTGCGGCTGGACCACCCGCTGCTCCTCGCCGAGGGCATCCGCGGCGGGGCGATCGTCCCGGACCGCAGCATCGTCGCGGTGGCGGGAGCGCTCGCCGGCGGCGACCGGGAGTTCAAGCGCAACCCGGAGCTCGCGCCCGAGGTCGGCCAGGCGATGGTGAAGCTGGTCGCGCTGGCGCAGCACATCGAGCACGTCGAGCGGCAGCTCGGCGTCGCGGAGCGGCCGACGGTGAACGTCAGCGCGGCGTGGGCGATGGACCGTATCGTCACCGGCGACGGCTGGCCGCAGGTCGATTGCGACGAAGGCGACCTCGTTCGCCTCGCGTGGCGTACCGTCGACGTGCTGCGCCAGCTCGGCAACCTCGTCGACACCCACCCACAGCTCGCCTTCGAGGCGCGCCACTGGATGCACCGGCTGCGGGAAGACCCGACGCTGGTGTTCGAGTAGGACGGCGCCGTCAGCCGGGTCGGCGGCGGGCATCCACCCGCTCGCCCGCGCGCAGGGCCGCCTCGAGGAGCGCGAGGCGCGGCACCGGCACCCGGTGACGGCGAGCGATGGCGATCGGACGGCGCAGGATGGGCTCGAGCTCGAGCGCGCGTCCGCGCTCCCGATCGAGCCGCATCGACGTGACGTAGGG
>CAYMQR010000040.1:0-17028 GCA_964392195.1 uncultured bacterium
AGACGCAGGTCGACGTGGGCCTGCTGCAGGTCGCGGTGCGCGCGGCGGAGCTGGTCGGTGCGCTCGATGACCTTCTCCTCGAGCTGCTTCTGGTACTGCTGGTTCTCGAGGATCAGCCCGCGCTTCTGGAGCGCGCGGCTCACGGCGATCAGGATCTCGTCGATCTGGAACGGCTTGATGATGTAGTCCTCGGCGCCGAACTTGAGCGCCTCCACCGCGGTCTCGACGGTCGCGTAGCCGGTCATGACGATCGTCATGATGTTGCGGTCGAGCCGCGCGATGTGGTGGAGGATCTCGATGCCGCCCACCGACGGCATCTTGAGGTCGGTGAGCACGAGGTCGAACGGCACCGCGTTGATGCGCTGGATCGCGAGCGCGCCGCCGCCCGCGGTCTCGACGTCGTAGCCCTCGCCGGTGAGCACCTCCTCCAGGAACTGGAGGATCACCCGCTCGTCGTCGACGACCAGGATGCGGGTGTGCGGCCCGGGCTTCGCCGGGCGCTCCGCCGCGCCACGGAGGGCGGGATCGGCGGTGGTGGGCGAGGAGTCGTTCACGGCGGCCGCCGGCGGATCACTTGTCGTCGGCGGGGAGGATCTCGAGGTTGGCGAGATCGAGCACCGGCACGTCTTCACCGGTGGCGCTGGTGGGCAGCGCCTCGATGGCGAGCTCGGCCGCGCTGAAGGTCGGGACCGCGTCGCGCGTGCGTGACGCGGTCGAGCGCGCGAACCGCTCGCGCACCGGCCCGAACTCGAGGAGTGCCTCGATGCGGTCGCGGGGGACTTCGATCTTGACTCGGGCCATGGGCGACGAAACTCCGCGCCGAGACTACCCATTCCGCCCGCCGTGAGCAAGCGGAACGGTGATCAGGTAGTGAGTCAGTCTCGCCGAGAGGCCGCCTTCGAGTCGCGAGGGTCGGCGCGAACTTGACCCACTACCGGTGATCTCAGTGGCGAGGCGGGCGCGCTCAGCTCGAGGGGCGGCGCGGCGGCGTCGCGAGCACGCGCGTGTACACCTGCGCCATCCGCTCGACCAGCGGCGGCCACAGGTGCTCGCGCTCGAAGTGGTCGCGGGCGCGGCGCCCGAGGCGGTCGCGGAGCTCGGCGTCCTCGAGGAGGCGCACCACGCTCGCCGCCACCGCCTCCGGGTCGTGCGGCGGGACGAGCAACGCGGTGTCGAGGTGCGCGAGCCCCTTGGCCGACGGCGCCGCGGCGACGATCGCCTTCCCCGCCGCCATGTAGTTGAGGAGCTTGATGGGAAAGCCGAACTGCATCGCGCTCAGGCTCACCGCGACGTCCGAGACCGCGAGCAGCTCGCGCATGCGGTCGAAGTTGCCGTCGCGGATCGGCGTGACGCTGCCGGGCGGCAGGCCCGCCTCGCCGCTGGCGGCGATGACGTCGGGGTCGTGGGAGGCGACCACCAGGTGCGCGTCGGGGCGCGCTTGCCGCACGGCGGCGAACGCACGCCACAGGATCGGCAGGTTCTGGTAGCGGCACAGGTTGCCGGCGAACACCACCTTGGGGCCGGGCGGGAGGCCGTGGCGGCGCTCCAGGGCGCGGCGGTCCTCGGGCTCGAAGCGCGGGTAGTCGAGGCCGGGCGGCACCAGCTCGATGCGCTCCGGCGCCACGCCGCCCTCGCGCAGCAGCGCCACCATGTCGCCGCTCACCGCGATCGCGGCGTCGGCGTGGCGCGGCACGGTACGGTCGACGACCCAGCCGAGCGCGCGCGCGACGCGGCGCGCGCGCGGCCCCGCGAAGTAGGTGGGCAGCTCGTCTGCGAGCCCCGTGTGGCCGTGGTAGACGACCGGCACGCCCGAATACGCGCGCACCAGGTAGCCCGCGATCGCGGACTCGAAGCTGTGCGCGTGGATCACCTCGACGCGGTGGCGCTTCACCACGCGCGCGAGCGTGACCGCGAGCAGCGCGTCGACCACCGGCTTGAGCGGGCTCGGCCCCGAGGAGGTCTTGCGGTAGCGCTTCACCGCCGGCACGCGGTGCAGCCGGTACGCGCGTGAGGCGCGCGGCTCGGTCCCGAGGTGATACGCGACGACGTGCACCTCGTGGCCGGCGACGCCGAGCCGGTGGGCGAGCTCGTCGATGAGGACCTGCGAGCCCTGCGGCCACGCGAACGGGCACGCGGCGACGATCGCCACCGTGGGCCTCGCGGCCGCGGATCGGGACGGCGCCGTCTCGCCGCCGAGCGCCTCGGCCGGCGCGGGACCGAGCGGGCGGCTCGGGCGGCGAGCGCGCTCGACGGGGCCGTCGGCGAGCGGAGCCGCGGCCGCACGGGCACCCGCGGCCAGCGCATCGGCGGGGAGCTCGGTGGGTCCGATCGCCGTCATTCGAAGTAACCCAGCGCCCGCATGCGGCGCTCGATCGTGCGCGCGGACGAGCGAGCGTACCACCGCGAATCCGCCCGCGGCGCGGGGCCCGCGGCGTCCTCGACGCGCGCCGCGACGTGCAGCAGGTCGGCGCGCGCGGCGCCGTCGAGGCCGTCGCGGATCGCCAGCCCGCAGGCCGCGAGCAACGTCGGCGCGACGTCCGCCACGCCCAGCCCGGCGACCTCGCCAGCGGCGCGGACCGTCGGCCCGGCGCAGGCGAAGATGCCGTGGCGGCGGTGCACGCCGTCCATGCCGCGGCCCTTGGCGCCGAAGCCGGCACGCGGGTCGACGCGCGCGATGGCGTCGACTCCCGGCCCGTCGCTGCGCAGGCACGACACCCGGTAGCCGCCGAGCACCGCGGGCTCCACCACCAGGTCGGCGGCGAAGCGCGCGAACGGGCCGCTGAGCGCCTCCTCGCGAGGGACGACGCGCTCGACGAGCCGGGCGCCGGTCGCGGAGTCCGTGAGCGCCTCGAGGCACGCGACCACGCGCGCGCGCACCCGCTCGTAGTCTGCGCCCGGCTCGACCATGCCGTGTGCGTCGCGCCCGCGCACGCAGAGCCGCACGCCGGGCGCGTAGTCGACCTCGTCCGCGTAGGCGAGCGTCCGCGACCAGTCGATCGCCGCGTAGCGTCCCGCGGACTCGAGCCTCGCCGCGGGCGCGCCACCGGCGAGGCGGAAGGCCCGCTCCTGCAGAGGCGCGGGCAGCGCGCGCAGGGCGAGCTCGCGGAGCGCGCCGGCAGCGCCCGGCCGCGCCGTGCCGGCGTCGTTCTTCCACGCAAGCAGGTCCGCGCCCGCGAGCGCCGCGTTCAGGTGCAGCGCGGTGGTGGCGCTGCCCTGGAAGCCGTGGTCCGACACCACCGCGATCACCGCGTCCGGGCCGGCCGCCTCCACGATCCGGCCCAGCCACGCGTCGAGAGAGCGGTGGATGCGCAGGATCGCGTCGCCGAGCGCCGGCGCGAGCGCCGCGTCGAAGCGCGGCGAGCCCGGATCGTGGAAGCGCCAGAAGTGGTGCGAGACCGTGTCGGACTCCCCGAGCACCGCGACCAGCAACTCGGGCTCCACGTCGCGCGCCAGGTCGAGGACCAGCGAGGCCTTCTCGTGCAGGCCGACCAGCAGCCGGGTGAGCGCGCGCTCGTGCCAGCCGGGCCCGATCGCGAGCTCCTGGACGTCGGCGAAGCGGAAGCGCGCGTAGCGCTCGGCGCGGCGCCGCCACTCGCCGCGGGGATGGACGAAGGAGCGGTCGAGGCCGGTGGTGACCGGCCCGTCGAAGCCCGAAACGAACACGCCGCGGATCGGGTCGGGCGGGTAGGTGCCCGGCACCGCGGCCACCACCGAGCTGAGCCCCTCGCGGTCGAAGCGCTGCCACAAGGTCTCGCCGCGGCGATCGGCGGCGGAGAGGAAGCGGATCGCGTGCTGGCCCGCGACCGGGCGCGTGAAGTCGGTGATGCCGTGGCGCCCCGGCCCGAGGCCGGTGAAGATCGAGGTCCAGGCGGGGAAGGTCGCGGGCGGAGTGGTGGAGGCGAGCGGACCCCACGCGCCGCGCGCCATGAGGCGGGCGAGGTTGGGGAGCTCGCCTTGGCGGGCCCAGCGGAACGCGAGGTCGGGGTCCGCGCCGTCCCAGCCCACGACGACGAGGCGCGGCCTGCGCGCGCCGCGCTCGGCGCGCCTGGCCCGCGCTCCCGGGACCGGCGGCTCGCTCAGTGGTCTCCCTGCGCGTAGCCGAGCGACTCGAGCCGCTCCTTCTCCGCCGCGCTCATGCCCTGCTCGTGGGTCGCCTGCGCGGCGCCCTTCTGCGCGTCCTCGAGCTCGTTCGAGAGGAGCTGACCCAGCCGCACGGCCTCCGCCGGCGGCTCGCCGCCGCGCAGCAGGTCCTTCTGCTCGGTGGGGTCGGCGGCGAGGTCGTAGAACTCGCGCTCGGCGAGCCCGCGCGGGTTGTCGGCGTTGGCGGTGATGAGCTTCGAGCCGCCGGTGCGCAGCGACTTGAGGATGTTGCCCTCGTGGTCGTTGTCGGCGACGGCCACCCGGTCGCCGTCCTCGACGCCGAGGTCCGCGCCCTGGAACGTGGTCGGCACCGCCACCTTCGCCCACGCGAGCAGCGTCGGCGCCACGTCGATGGTGCGCACCACGTGGCCGTCGCGCGGAGCGGGCGCGAACGACGCGCCCGCGGGCGGCTTCACGATGAGCGGCACGTGGAGCGCTTCCTGGTAGAGCGTCTGTCCGTGCCACCAGCCGCCGTGCTCCTGGAACTCCTCGCCGTGGTCGGAGGTGAGCACGATGCCGGTGCTCGAGCTGAGCCCCTTCTCCTTCAAGTGGTCGAGGAACCGGCCGATCTCGGCGTCCATGTACTGGACCTCGCCGAGGTAGGTCCGGTGGTAGAGCTCGGCCTTCGAGGGGTCGGGGTTGTCCTCGCTCACGCGCGCGTAGGCGACCCCGTTCCACGGGTGCACGAAGAACGGGTCGTGCGGGTCCATGTAGTGGACCACCAGGAAGAACGGGCCGCCCTGGGCGTTCTGGTCGAGCCACCTCGCCGCCTCGTCGGTGACGACGTCGGCGGGCTGGTAGTAGTTGCGGACGTTCTTGCGGTTGGACAGGTACTTCTCGTTCACCATCCGCAGGATCTGGTAGATGTTGAGCTCGCTCGAGAGCTCGCGCGCGCCGAACAGGAAGTCGGGCGAGAGGTACGTGAAGCGCTCGAAGCCGCGGTCGAAGCCGTACTTCGCGGCGACGTTGAAGTTGTTGACGATCGCGCCCGTGCGGTAGCCGCTCTCGGCGAGCAGCTCGGCGACGGTGGGGAAGCCCTCGCGCGGCAGCAGGCTGTTCTTCTCGCGCGCGGTGTGGGTGGTGGGGATCAAACTGGTGAAGAGCGACGCGAACGACGGGCGCGTCCACGACGCCTGGCTGTTCGACTGCTCGAACACGATCCCCGAGCCGGCCAGCGCGTCGATGTGGGGAGTCGGCGCCGCCGCGCCGTAGGCGCCGAGGGCGTCGGCGCGCAGCGTGTCGACGACGATCAGCACCAGGTTCGGCGTGCCCTCGGGGGCGGCGCGGCCCTCGATCTCGCGGGTGATGGTGGGGAAGCCGGGGCGCGGGATCGCCAGCAGCGCCACACCCGAGACCGCCACCAGCACCGCCGCCGCGGCCGCCGCGAGCTTGCCGGGCCGGCCGTCGGGGTCGCGGCCGAAGAGCCGCCCGAGGGCCGCGCCGATCGCCAGGCCGACCACCGCCGCGAACGCCACCACGGCGAGCTGCACCGCGATGCCCTTCACCGACATCACCTTGAGCGACTCGTGGAACAGGTCGCGGAACACCCGGAAGCGCGTGAGCACGGTGCCGAGCGCGAAGATCACCGTGCCGGCGTGGAAGCCGGCGGTGGCGCGCCACTCGCTCACCTGCGCGAGCCACGGCGCGATCCCCGCCAGGCCGACGCCGGTGCCGAGGCCCATCAGCCCGCCGAGCACGCCGTAGGCGAAGATCGCGTAGGCGAAGAGCGCCGAGTCGTGGGTCTCGCCGGAGGCGCCGTGGAGCACGTACCAGGCCTCGCCGATCCCCACCAGCGCGCCGCCGATCACCCCACCCACGAGCCCGGTGAGGATGAGGCCGAGCGGCGGTGGTGGCGCGCTCGCCGGCGCCGAGGCCGCGGCGCTCGCCGCGCCGGCGTCCTCGTTCGTCGCGCCCCACATGCTGGCCGAGCCCTCGGCCACGTCGGTGAGCTCGCGGCCGTCGACGCGCACGTAGAGCGGCCGGTAGCCGCTGCGCCGCGACCACCACCAGAACACGCCGAACAGCGTCAGCGCCTCGGCGGCCCAGAAGCCGAGGGCCGCGGAGATGATCGACTGGCTCACGCCGATGTGCTTCGCGAGCAGCAACGCCTGCACGATCTCGCGGACGCCCTCGCCGGCGATCGTGAACGGGCTGATGACGGTGGCGAAGATCTGGATCGACGAGCCGAACGTGATCGCCCAGAACTGCGCCCCCTTGGCCCCCACCGCGAGCGCGGTGAGGTAGTACATCGCCGCCGTGGTGAAGTGGACCAGGAAGCTCAACACCAGCACGGCGACCAGCGTGCCCTTCTTGTCGCGGTACGCCGCCGCGGCGCGGTTCACGCGCGAGATGAAGCCCTCGATCTTGCCGCGGCCGGGCAGCGGCACGCGGTCGAGGAAGAACTGGATCACCTGCGGGTAGAAGAGGATGGCGAGGAACACCGCGATCGCGCCCACCGCCACCGGCACGGTCACGCCCACCACCATCCCGGCGTGGTCGCCGAGGATGTGGTAGCCGAACGGCAGCGCCACCAGGAAGGTGAGGAAGATGCCGATGACGCCGAACACCTTCTCGATCGCGGTCGCGGCGGTGGCCTCGATCCCGCGCCGCGAATAGAACGCCGCGTCCCACAGCTTGTAGCCGTCGAGGCCGATCGTGGACGGCAGGAACGTGCCGAGGAAGCGCCCCGTCAGGAAGGTGCCGAAGATGTGGCGCCAGAACGGGAACTCGATCCCCTGGCCGAGCAAGAGCAGGTGCCAGCGGTACATCGCCGCGAGGACGCCCACCATCTTGAGCGCCGCGGCCAGCACGCAGAACAGCACGAACGGTCCGAGCGAGATCTGGGGTAGGTACGAGCGGATCGCCTCGAAGGTGGTGACCTTCGAGATCGGCGCGAGGCGCCCGCTGCGCCCGTCGGCGAGCTGCACGGTGGCGCCCTCGGGCAGGCGCACCGCGGTGGAGCCGACCAGTACGGTGCGCGCGTCGCTCACCGTGCCGGTGCCGTGGCCGGGCACCGTGAGCGTCTCGCCGTTCGGCACCTCCACCTTGCCCTCGCCGTGGACGTTCACGGTGACGCGGTCGCGCACCGGGATCTGGTGCATGAAGAGCAGGTAGAAGGCGCCGACGGTGACCGCCGCCTTGAAGGACACGGTGATGGTCGAGCGCACCCCCGACGGCAGCCACTGCCACGCCGCGCGGATCGCGCCCCACAGGGTTCGCTGAGCTGGCTGCACCATCGGTCGAGGGTCTCCGGGAACCAGGTGGTGGGTGGCGGCGCGGTCGCGGTGCTCGCGGCCCGCCGCCGCGCGTGTCAGGTCGGGTTCGGACGAGCGCGAGGCCGCGGTGATTCGACCGTGGCGGCGCGCTCGTCGCTCACAGGATCGGCTTGCCGTCCATGGCCGCGGGCACCGGCACGCCGAGCTTCTTGAGCGCGGTCGCGCCGATGTCGACGATGCCGGGGGTCTTCGACTGGATCGGCACGTTGGCGAACACCACGCCCATGGTGTCCTTGGGGTCGGACGAGGAGTGGTCGCCGCTCCACTTCTTCTCGTTGGTCACGACCACCTCGGGGGTCATGCCGCCGAGGATCGACTTCCAGTCGGTGCGGTAGCCCTCGACGAACGCCACCTGCAGGTCGGGCGCGCGGCCGGCGGCGTCGCCGCTGAACGACTTGTCGCCGCGGAACACGCCGGACACCGCCTTGGTGTTCGTCTTCGGGTCGACCAGCCCGCCGAGCTTGGTGGAGATGTCGGTGACGAGCTTCTCGTACTCGTCGCCCCGGGCGACGATGCCGTTTCTCTCGCGGCCGGCGAGGTTCACGTAGATCTGGCCGGTCCCGAACGCGTACGCCTTGGTCTTGGCCCAGTCGGCGTCGAGCAGGAAGTCGCCGCTCGGCATGTCGGCGGGCTTGACCGCGTCGCCACAGCCCTTGCCCTTGAGCGTCAGGTAGCAGTTCTGCACCAGCCAGGTGTTGAGGTTCACGCCGCGGCGGAACGAGTGGAAGCCGTGGTCCGAGATCACGATCAGCGTGTCCTCGGGCTTGAGCGCCGCCTGCACCTTGCCGACGAACGCATCCATGCGCCGGTAGGCCTCGCGGATGGCGTTGCCGTAGCGCTTGGCGAGCTCGGGGTCGAATTCGGGGTGGCTGGTGTCGAGCAGCCGGTAGAAGAGGTGCGAGATGCGGTCGGTGGCGGTGAAGGCCGAGATCACCAGGTCGAACGGCTGGGCGAGGGCGTCGAGGGTCTTCTGCTCGCGCTCCTCGACGATCGAGTAGACGTCCTGGAGGAAGGTCTCCTCGTCGACGCCGTAGCTGTCGGCGTTGAGCGCCGAGGTGTCCTCCACCCAGCCGACGGTCTTGAACACGCCCTTCCGGGCGAGCTCGGCTCCGTAGCCGTTGGGCGAGGTGACCGGCATGGGCGGGTTGCGCGGGTCCATGCTCACCGGCGCCACGTAGATGCGGACCTCGGGCGCCACCGAGAGCACCCGCGCGCGGGTCACGCCGTGCTCGACGAGCGCGTCGCCGAACGCGAACGCCACGTCGTACCAGCCGGTCCAGGCGCCCGCCGCCGCCTCCTGCGACTGGCCCGCGATCGTGAGCCGCACCTTGCCGCCGCCGAGCTTCTCGACCTTGACCGGCACCTTGAGGCGCGGGCGCGGCTTGGTGGTGGCGCGGACGTCGACCGGTCCCTCGAGGTTGGACTCGGCGACGTCGTTCTTGAACTCGAGCCTGAACGGCACTCCGCCGGAGATCGGCTTGCCCGACTCCGCCGGCTTCACGTCGCTGCCGAAAAACGCGTAGCTCGAGTTGGTCATGCGCAGGTCGGGGACGCCGAGCCCCGACAGCATGCGGCTCTGGTCGTTGAGCGCGTCGGGCGGGAAGGTGTACGGCACCGACAGCACCGCCACCGCGAGCCCGGCGTCGGAGGCGGTCTTCCAGAACGGCGTGCCGAGCCGCGGGTTGGTGGCGCGCGGCGGCGTCGCGAGCTTGCCGTCGGGGGTGAAGGTGGGGTCGACGTAGTCGTTGGTGCCGACACCCGGCAGGTAGCTCGACGGGTCGCGCTTGATGAAGTCGTAGATGCCGTGCTTGCCCGGGTTGGTGCCGGTCGCGAAGCTCGCCCACGCCACCGGCGACTGCGGCGGCAGGGTCGAGGCGAGCGGCGCGAAGGCGCCGGACTGCGCGAGCCGCTTGAGGTTCGCGAAGTCCCCGTCCTTGGCCCACTTCTGGTAGAGCTCGGGATCGACGCCGTCGAAGCCGAGCACCACCACCCGGCCGCCGGGGCGCTTGCCGGCGTGCGCCGGCGTCGAGGCCGCGACGAACGCGGCGAGGCTCGCGACCACCGCCAGCGCGGCCGCGGCGGCCACGCGCGTGCGCGACGGAAGCGAAGGCGAGCGAAGCCTCATGGATCGCCCCTCCTGGGCGTTCGGATCGTGCTCGAGGCGCAGCGCGTCGAGCGCGCGCGGCCTCGTCAGATCACTCGAAACTGGGCCGAAAGGTTGCAGAAGATGCGCAAGCGAAGGCCTGCGAGAGTACCACCTCACCCCTCGATGTCAACGCGCCGCGGCACGCGTCGAGCGGCCCTAGAATGGCGTTTTGGCTTTACAACGCGAGGTCGGCGGGCAATCCTCCTCCGTTGGATCGCAGGCGCGGTCCTCCTCCCCGAAACGAGGTCATCCGCACGATGGCTACAGCGGCACGCAACGTGGATCCGGCTCGCAACGCCAAGGCTGTTCCGTCGATCCGCATCTTCCTCGCCGACTCGCAGGACCTGCTCCGCGAGGGCGTGAAGCGGATCCTGGCGCAGCACGGCGGCTTCGAGGTGGTCGGCGAGGCCGGCGACGGGCAGTCGGCGCTCGCCGGGGTACTCAAGACCAAGCCCGACGTGGTGCTGATCGACGTGATGATGCCGGTGCTCAACGGCGTCGACGCGGCCCGCGAGATCCTCCGCGAGCTGCCCAAGACCAAGGTCCTGGCGCTCACGATCTACGCCAGCGAGGAGTACATCCACCAGGTCCTCGACGCCGGCGCGATGGGCTACCTCCTCAAGGACGCCAAGAGCGAGGACCTGATCCGGGCGCTCGAGCTGGTCAGCGACGGCATCCCGTTCTTCTCGCCGGCGATCAGCAAGGCCGTGGTGGCGGGCTACCTGAAGCGGCGCGGCGAGTCGAAGAAGCCCGCGCCGTACGATCAGCTCACGCCGCGCGAGCGCCAGGTGCTGCAGCTCATCGCCGAGGGGCGGCGTAATCGCGAGATCTCGAGCCTGCTTCACCTCTCGATCAAGACCGTCGAGGTGCACCGCGCCCACATCATGGAGAAGCTCAAGGCGCGCAGCATCGCCGACCTGGTGCTGATCGCGATCGGCAAGGGGATCGTCAGGCTTTGATCGTGGGCGTGACCGTCTCGTCGAATGCTGGCGGCTCCCGCATCTCGAAGAGCACGTAAACGCAGAGAAATAGCATCGGTAGTGTGCTCGCGGCGTACTGCTGGTCCATCGCTTCGAACGAGAAATAGGCGAGCCACCCGGCCGCGCTGTTGAGCATCAGTGCGAGGCCGATCCTCGGTCTCCGAGTCGCCAGGAAAGCCGCGGCGGTCAAGAACGACGCATAGTACGACGCCGGATCCGTGAGGATCGGGATCAGCGTGCAACCCATCGCGGCGGCTTCCCAGCTCGAGGCACGGCTCGCCCCCTGCACGAACAGCAGCGCGACGCCTGCGACGATGAGGAAGTAGAAATAGCGTGTCGTCTGCCACGTCTCTTGTTGCTGCCGCGCCAGATCGCTCGACGTGATCTCGCGGATCCCGTTCCGGATGGTGCCCTCCGGACGCTCACCGCGGAACGTCAGGAGTGAGCGCAGCCCCACCCGATTCGCCGCCGGCGCGTGGATGAGCGTCGACGTGTTCATCGCAAAATCCGAAACGACGGAAAGTCCCCGGCCAGCCGCGTGGATACTCCATGGTCCGAGGATCCCGACCGCGAGTATCGCGCCGATGGCGATTCGCATCGGCTGCCCGGTGATCCGGCGATGGCGCACCAGATCGACCACGGCCTGCCAGCCTGGCCCGGCGAAGAACAAGACCGGAAATATCCGTAGGAGAGCGCTGACCGCAAGCAGAGCGCCGCCTGCGACACTGTGCCGTCGGCGGATCAGGCCGATCCCGATCAGGGCAGACGAGAACCACATCTGGCGCAGGAAGGCGTCTCCGGTCCAGGCGTAGCGGGCGGGAAAGCTGGTTCCGAAGGCGATCGCCGCGAGCGCCAGAGTATCCAGTCCGAAGGCCCAGCCGATCGATATGAACGTAGCCCCAACCAGAAACAGGTCGAGCTGCATCGCCCATCTCATGCCCTCGTCCGTTGCTGGGATCCTGCTGGCCACTGCGCCGCCGAGCAAGGTCCATACCGGGGACGGGTTGTAGCCGTGGTCTTGGCGGATGTGGGCCCAGCTGGACGGCGTCATGTGACGCCGAAACCACGCCAGATCGCTCTTGAAGGTCGCCCAGCGCGAGGCGGAGAAGTAACCCGTGCAGCGCTCCGGATCGGCGAGCAACCGAGCCGGGCTGACGATTTCCTTGGTGACGAGGTCGCGGATCGGTTCGTTGACCACCTCGGGTGGTAGGCCATCCTCGGCGTCGGCGACGGTCGCGCATTCATAGATGCGCGTGTAGCCGAGCTCATGCGCGTATTTCGACCCGAGGTAGTAGTGGAACAGCTCGTGGATGTGGCCCCCTCCGCCGTGCGCCCAGATGAAGAAGTTGTAGTAGCTCGCCATCGACAGGGCGGCGACCGTCATCAGCGCGACTCGCGTGGCGTGGACCGACCGGGTCCCCTCGCCCCGTCGTCGCTGACGGTTCCGCGCGGTCATCAGCGCGAATCCCGCAACGGCGAGCGCGATGCGCAACGCACCGAGTTCTCGATCCGTGACCGACGCTGGCAACCAGTCGACGACCATGCGGTACCTCAGCCTTTCGGGCCGTGTTGGGATCGCTCAGCGCTTCAGGTCCAGCACGTCGGCCATGTCGTAGAGGCCGGCGGGCTGCGCCCACAGCCAGCGCGCGGCGCGCACCGCGCCGCCCGCGAACACCGCGCGATCGGTGGCGCGGTGGACGATCTCGATCGCCTCGCCGATCCCGCCGTAGAGCACGTGGTGCTCGCCGACGTTGTCGCCGGCGCGCACCGCGTGGACGCCGATCTCGCGCCGCGTGCGCTCGCCGACCAGGCCGTTGCGGCCGTGGACCGCGTCGGCCAGCGCGTCGCGGCCGAGCGCCGCGGCCACCACCTCGAGGAGCTTCGCCGCGGTGCCGCTCGGCGAGTCCTTCTTGAGGCGGTGGTGGGTCTCGATGATCTCGACGTCGTAGTCGTCGCCGAGCACCCGCGCCGCCTCGGCGGCGAGCGCGAACATCAGGTTCACGCCCACGCTCATGTTGGGCGAGAGCACGATCGGGATCTGGCGCGCCGCGTCCGCGACCACGACACGCTCCTCGGCCGAGAGCCCCGTGGTGCCGATCACCATCGGCGCGCCGCGCCGCGCGCACGTCTCCACGTGCCGCAGCGTGGCGGCGGGCGCGGTGAAGTCGATGACCACGGTGCGCGTCGTGACGAGTGGCTCGAGCTCCCCGCTGATCTGGACGCCGCCGTTCGACGAGCCCGCGCCGAGCGCCGCGTCGGTGCCGAGCGCGGGGTGGCCGGGACGCTCGGTGGCGCCGGCCAGCATGGTCGCCGGGTCGGCGGCCACGGCACGCACCAGCGTGCGCCCCATGCGCCCGGCGGCGCCGGTCACCACCACCGGGATCGCGCCCGCACCGTTCACGAGAGCCCCGCGGCGCGCAGCGCCTCGATCAGCTTCTCGCGGTTGGCCGGCAGCATCGGCGCGAGCGGCAGCCGCACCTCGTCGCTCGGGATCCGGCCCATGAGCGCGAGCGCGGTCTTGACCGGGGTGGGGTTGGTCTCGATGAAGAGGGCGCGCAGGAGCGGTCCGATCCGGTAGTGGACCTCGCGCGCTCGCTTCAGGTCGCCGGCGAGCGCCGCGTCCGAGATCGCCGTCATCTCGCCGGGCAGCACGTTCGACGACGCGCTGATCACGCCGCAGCCGCCCACCGCGATGATCGGCAGGGTCAGGTTGTCGTCGCCCGACAGCACGTCGAAGCCCGGACCGCAGCGCTCGATGATCTCCGACACCTGGCCGAGGTTCCCCGACGCCTCCTTGACGCCCACGATGCCCTTCACCTTGGCCAGCCGCGCCATGGTGGTGGGCTCGATGTTGACGGCGGTGCGGCCCTGGATGTTGTAGACGACGATCGGCAGGTCGACCGCCTTCGCGACCGCCTCGAAGTGCCGGAAGATCCCTTCCTGGGTGGGCTTGTTGTAGTAGGGCGTGATCATCAGCGCGCCGTCGGCGCCCGCCTCCTTGGCGTGGCGGGTGAGGCGGATCGCCTCGGCGGTGCTGTTCGAGCCGGTGCCGGCGAGCACCGGCACCCGGCGCCGCACCGTCTCGATCGTGAGCGAGATGACGCGCGCGTGCTCCTCGTGGCTGAGCGTCGCGGACTCGCCGGTGGTGCCGCACGGCACGAAGCCCTGGACGCCGTCCGCGATGAGGCGCTCGATCAGGTCGCCGAGGGCTTTCTCGTCGACGCTGCCGCTGACGAACGGAGTGACGGTCGCGACGAAATTGCCCTTGAACATCGTGTTCCCCCTGCTTCGATCCGAGCGGCGCCGCGCGGCGGGATCGTCCCCGCGTGCGATGCCGGCCGGTGCGAGCTCGCCCCGGTCTCCCCGGGACGCGGCCTCTCAGACCACGAGCTCGCCGCTGAACACCTCGGCGCCCGGCCCGGTCATGAACACCGAACCCGCGCCGCCATCCCACTCGAGCACCAGGTCACCCCCCGGCAGGCTCACCGTGACCGGCGACGCCGCCTTGCCGAGCCGGATCGACACCGCCGCCACCGCGCACGCACCCGAGCCGCACGCCAGCGTCTCGCCGGCGCCGCGCTCCCACACCCGCATCCGCACGTGGTGGCGGTCGACGAGCTCGACGAACTCCACGTTGGTGCGCCTGGGGAAGAACGGGTGGGTCTCGATCACCGGCCCGAGGGTGTGCACGGGCGCCGTCGCGACGGACTCGACGAACTGCACCGCGTGCGGGTTCCCCATCGACACGCAGCTGATCGACACCGTGGCGCCGCCGGCGGTGAACGGCCGGTCGACGACCTCGCCGTCGGCGTCCACCGGCACCCGCCGCGCGTCCCAGATCGGCGGTCCCATGTCGACGCGCACGGCGTCGCCGGCGAACGCCGGCGTCACCACGCCGGAGAGCGTCTCCACCCGCAGCGACGCGCCCGGCGCGCGGCCGCGGCTGCGCAGGTAGAGCGCCAGGCAGCGGATGCCGTTGCCGCACATCTCCACCTCGGAGCCGTCCTGGTTGTAGATCAGCATCCTCGCGTCGGCCTTGGTGGAGGGCGCGGCGACCAGGATCTGGTCGCAGCCGATTCCGAAGCGGCGGTCGCCGATCTTGCGCGCCAGCTCCGGGGTGACGACGACCGGGTGCTCGAAGGCGTCGAGGACGACGAAGTCGTTCCCGAGGCCGTGCATCTTGACGAACGGGAGGGTGGTCACGGCCGCTGCTCCGACTCGAGGCTCACACGACCTCGCCGCGCACGAGATCGTCGAGGGTCTCGCGCGGCCGCACCACGCGCCAGGTGGTGCCGTCCACCATGACCTCGGGTGGGCGTGGCCGGGTGTTGTAGTTCGAGGCCATCACGAAACCGTACGCTCCGGCGCTCATCACCGCCAGCAGCTCGCCGCGGCCGACGTCCGGCACGGGGCGGTCCTTGGCGAGGAAGTCGCCGCTCTCGCAGATCGGACCGACCACGTCGGCGGGGCGCGCGTCCACGTCGTGGCGCTGCTTGACCGCGTGGATCTCCTGGTAGGCGCCGTAGAGCGACGGGCGGATCAGGTCGTTCATGCCGGCGTCCACGATCACGAAGCGCTTGGCCTCGGTCTCCTTGCGGAAGAGCACCCGGGTGAGCATCACGCCCGCGTTGCCGACCAGCGAGCGGCCCGGCTCGAAGAGCAGCTCGACGCCGAGGTGGCCGACCACGCTCAGCACCTCGCGGGCGTAGTCGGCGGGGCTGGGCGGGACCTCGTTCTTGTAGGTGATGCCGAGCCCGCCGCCGAGGTCGAGGTGGCGGATCACGTGGCCGTCGCTGCGCAGCTGCTCGAGCAGCTCGCCGATCTTCTGGAACGCGTCGCGGAACGGCGTGGTGCTGGTGAGCTGCGAGCCGATGTGGGCGTCGAGCCCGCGCACCTCGATGCCGGAGAGCCCGCCGGCGCGCTGGTAGACGGCGCGGGCGCGCGCGATCGCGATGCCGAACTTGCTGGTCTTGAGGCCGGTCGAGATGTACGGGTGGGTCTGCGGGTCGACGTCCGGATTGACGCGCACCGAGATCGGCGCGCGGACACCCTTCTCGAGGGCGATCTCGTTGAGGCGCTCGAGCTCCTCCTCGCTCTCGACGTTGAACATGAGGATGCCGGCGTCGAGGGCCTGTACGATCTCGGCGTCGGTCTTGCCGACGCCGGAGAAAACCACGTCACCGGCCTTGCCGCCGGCGCGCAGCACGCGCTCGAGCTCGCCGCCCGAGACCACGTCGAACGCGCTGCCGAGCGAGCGGAAGAGACCGAGCACCGCGAGGCTCGAGTTCGCCTTCACCGAGTAGCAGATGCGGTGCGGGACGCCCTGGAAGGCGTCGTACCAGCCGCGGAAGAAGCTCGTCAGCGCGGCCTTGCTGTAGACGTAGACGGGAGTGCCGACCTCGGCCGCGATCGTCTCGAGGGGCACGCCTTCGGCGTGGAGCTCGCCGTCGGTGAACGGGAAGAAGTCCATGGATGCTCGATCTTCTCGTGGAAAACGCGGGAAACGCCTGGTTTGGGATCGCGAAGTGTGATGACGTGCCGATCCTAAGTCAACCGCGAAATCGGGATCGGTTCGGTCGGTCGGAGGGACGCGATCCTTCGCGTCCGGGGCCGATCGAGACCTGCGGCTGCGAGGGACCGCAGCCCTCCAGCCGAGCGCGTCGTCCCTCACCCCTCGTACACCCACCGCCGCGCGAGGGCGAGCAGCGCGCGCTGCGGCGGCGTCCACGCCATCGGTTTGCCGAGGCGGGCGGGATCGGGGCGCAGGCTCTCGGCCACCGAGGACTTGGTCTCCTCGTTGCCGTTGATGTCGTGGGAGGCGCGGATCTCGCCGGAGAACGGGTCGTGGAACGGCACGCCCAGCCATTCGCTGAGCTCGCGGACCGTCGCCTCGGGCCGCGACACCAGCTCCTCGTAGCGTACCTTGCGGTAGTGCTGAGCGCGGCCGAAGAGCAGCTTCGCGAGCAGGTTGGTGCGCAGGTACTTGCCGACGACCGCGTCGAGGAAGCCGTGCTTCTTGCGACGCATGCGCGAGGCCACGTGGCCCTCCGGCGAGCGCACCAGGTGGATCACGTAGACGTCCTGCGGATAGGCGCGCGCCAGCGGCAGGAGCCGCCACACCGACTTCGAGTTGTCGAGCACGACCTCGGCGCCGGTCACCTCCTCGATCGCCGCGACCAGCTCGCGGTTGGCCGCGCCGAACGGGTTCTTGCCGCGGCTACTCAGCTTGCCGGTCAGCGCACGCAGCCACTCGAGCCCACGCTCGGCCGAGACCCGTGAGATCGGCACCATGTCGAGCTGCGTGGTGCGCGCGATGCGCCAGAACACCGGCCCCCACACCGGGCACTCGAGCGCGTGCATCCCGCAGCTGCAGCGGCGCCCGGTCGGGTGCCAGTAGCGGTCGAGGTACTGGAGCTCGCCCGCCTAGAAGATCCGCGGGTTCTGGTTGAGGATGCGCGTCAGCAGCGTCGAGCCGGTGTGCGTGCAG